>DATEBC010000511.1:0-6928 GCA_035288065.1 Sedimentisphaerales bacterium
GAAAGGAATGTATCACTTTTTTCGAGGTCATCGAGTCCTTCCGCGGTTTTTCGCTATTGAAGATGATGCCCAAGACAGGTCGAACCCACCAGATTCGCGTCCACCTCTCATACATCAAGCATCCCATCGTCGCCGACGATATGTACGGCGGAAAACTCGTCTATCCCTGGCAGTTGGCCGACGCCCAGCCCGAACCCCAGGAACCAGTCATCGACCGTGTCGCCCTCCACGCATCCACAATAGAATTCAAGCACCCGGTAACTGAAGAAACCGTAAAATTCGAAGCCCCACTCCCCCAGGATATGCAAAACCTCCTCGATATGTTGCGAAAACACCGACGCTTGTAGAGGATAGTCCGTTAAGAAGCTCTGATTTTTTCGGGGACGAATCTTACCTCAACCCTGCAGTGGAGGGCATTGGCAATACGCCGAAGCATACCCAGGCTGTGGCCGGTGTAGTCGGCGGCTTCGAGGCGGCTGATAACCGATTGTGTAGTCCCAACCAAATCAAGCCCTCTCTATTCTTGCGGCAGGTTTGCGAGATCTTCGTCGGAGCCGGCCACCATCAGGATGTCGCCCTCGTAGAGGACCGTGCTGGGCATCGGAACATTTATGATCTCCCATCTCTCGCTCTTCTTGGTCTTGGCATGCTCGCCTCGCTTGATAAGGACCAGATTGACGTTGTGCTTCTGTCGAAGCTGCAAATTCATAACCGTCTTGCCGTCGAAGCTGGCCGGCGCCTTGATCCGGGCCAGGCTGTAGCCCGGCGCAAAATCTATCTTCTCGCCTATCTGCGGCGCAATCAGCTTATAGGCCCATCTCTGGGCCGACTCGATTTCAGGATATATCACATCGGTTGCGCCTACCTTTGAAAACACCTGGCCGGCGGTCAAGCTCTCCGCTCGGGCGTATATCAGCGGCACGCCCATCTGACGCAGGTTCACCACCGTCAGAACCGCGGCCTCAAAACCCTGCCCCGTCCCCTGTCCTATACCCACGACGGCAACATCCACCTTATCGACCCCCTGCGCCTTGAGAGCCTCTTCGTCGGTGCTGTCCAGCCTGACGGCATGGCTGACCTGGTCGCCAATCAGCTCAACCGTCTCTCTGTTCCTGTCGATTGCGATGACCTCGGCCCCGCTCATCGCCAAGGCAATAGCAAGCTTCTGGCCGAACCGACCCAGTCCTATCACGGCAAACCGCTTCATATCATAGACCCCTGTAAAAAGTGGAACACGCGCCTTCGGTGGGTGGAACACGCGCCTTTGGCGGGATACGCTCCCACTACGACGTTCGACTCTTGCACTACATCTCTGCGAACGCCTCGTTTTTTAGTTTTTGATTCTTAGTCTTGAGTCTCGTCATCCTACCATGATTGCCTCATCGGGATAACTGTACCGAGCCGGCTTCAGATTGAATGTTACCGAGGCCAGCAGCGTTAACGGCCCGAGCCGCCCGATTAGCATCATAACAGTAATAATCAATTTCCCGCCTGTTGTCAAGGCAGGCGTAATGCCCGTGCTCAATCCAACCGTTCCCAGCGCCGAACTGGCCTCGAACATCACGTCAAGCATACCGAATCCGTTCGCCCGCTCGGTAACGCTCAGCGCCAGCGTCCCTGCAAACAAGATCACAGTGAACAGCGCAGTAATCGTGATCGCCCTGCGGACGATAACCAGCCGAACCGAACGCCCGAACATCTCCACCTCGTCGCGTTTTCTGAGCGTCGCAATGACGGTCATTATCAAGACCGCAAGAGTCACCGTCTTTATTCCGCCCGCCGTCCCGCCCGGGGAGCCGCCGATGAACATAAGCAGAATCAAAACGAACTTGCTCGCCGCCGTAATCGCCGCGATATCGACCGTATTGAATCCAGCCGTGCGCGCCGTCACGGACTGAAACAGGCCGTCGAGGAAGCCAAAATCTTTGCGGCCGGCGTATCGCTCAAAGAAAACCAGTGCAACCATGCCGCCGACTATCAGACAGGCCGTCACCGTAAGGACAATCTTCGTCTGCAGCCACATCCTCTTCGGCGCCCGGATCGTAAGGCATTGCCTGTTGAAACTTGTCTTGCAGAACCGCGTCATTCTGTCAACCGCGACGCCGCCTATGTCATAGAGCACTCCAAACCCAAGCCCCCCCAGCACTATCAGCGGACAAACGACTACATACACACCCCAGCTTCGATTGTACCCCACGAGGTTGTCGCTGAACAGACCAAAACCGGCATTGCAAAAGGCGCTGATGGAATGAAATATGCTGCAGAACCACGGCAGGTGAACATCTGCAATCCGGCCGGGCACATTATCCCACATCGGAAAAAGACTCACCGCGCCGACTGCCTCGATGAGAACCGTTCCAACAAAGATGAAAACTATCATATTGCCTATTCGACTCAGCGTGTGGGTGTTTAGCATATCCTGCATCGACACGGATTCGCGCAGACTCAACGCCTGACCCAAGAGCAATGCGAATACGGCCCCGAAAACAACTATCCCCAAGCCGCCGAGCTGAATCAGCGACAAGATCACCACCTGTCCCATCAGACTGAAGTCCTCGCCGGTATCTTTCACAGTCAGGCCGGTCACGCATGCCGCACTGGTGGAAGTAAACAAAGCATCCACAAATCGCACGCTTTCTTTGTCTTTGCAGGCGGCCCGCGGCAGCATCAGGAAACCGGCGCCGCCTATTATCAAAAACACGAAGCTGGCAATCAGCGTCCGAGTCGGATTTCTGCCCGACGCCGCCCAATCGACAGAGGTCCTGCACATTTTGGTGACAACCTGCATCACCAGATAAATTCCCACCGCGAGATGCTGAGTCGCCGATGCCTCCGCCTCCCTGTGTCCAAACCAGCGGCCCGCCCCCAAAACTGCAACCACAAGACCGATTAGAAGCGGCGCCTCAAACCAGTTGGCTCCCCAGAACTCAGCCCTTGATACCGCATTGAACCGCCGAATCACTTTCTCTGCAATGAATATGAAAAGCAAGACAACCTGAAGGGCGTAAAGAATCCGCTCTTGCTTTGGCCAGAACGCCTCGTGGAAACCGAACAGCAGAACAAAAGTCGCCGTAACCATCGCCGCAGCCAAGATATTGACACCGATTAGAGTTCTTTCCAAACGGCCGTTTTTGTAGTGCAACTGCATGGCAATAGCGTAGGACTTCAGGCAAAAAATGTAAATTCAAAACGCGAGAACTTGCCCCCAGGAATAAAACAAATGGGGGCATTTTACTTAACAACGATGTATTCGGCGGTAGCGTGGGAGTCAGGAATGGGTAACCGGTCCTCAAGAAGCCCCTTTACGTGCATTTCGATTGCTTCTGAGATATTGGTTTCGGTTTCCTGAATAGTGCGCCCAGTGGCTACGCAACCAGGGAGGTCCGGAGAATACGCGGAGTAATTGCCATTGGCTTTCTCGATGACAACCAAGAATCGATACATAAAATTCACCTTCTCTTCAACTGCGCCTGCTTTAACACACTGTTTAGCGTGCCTGGGGCCAGGTCATGGTTGAAATTGCCCGCGATGGTTACGCGCCCGGGTTTTTGTGGATGTTTATACTGCCTGTGGCTGCCCTTGGTCGCAACCAGTACCCAACCGTCGGCCTCTATCATTTTGATAACTTCACGAACCTTCATCATAGAGCTTTTTGATAATCAACTGTGATTGTACATCTTGCCTGACATTTTGGCAATATAATTCAGGTTGCGATGTACAAAAGGGTGCGATTCGAGAAAGAATACCTTCGTCAAATTGGGGTACGATGTACCCTGTTATCCCTAATCTTCGGCCTAAGCGACGTCCGCGAGTCCGAGCGAGTCACCGAATTTTGCCAGCAGCGCCCGGCGAATATTGACGTGCTCGGCGCTGGTCAGCATTGGGTCGCTGCGGACCAGCTCGAACGCATTTCTCCTGGCCATAGTCAGCAGGTCGAAGTCATCCACAATGCTCGCAATCTTCAAGTCGGGCAGCCCGTGCTGTCGCGTGCTGAACAACTCGCCGGGCCCGCGCAGCCGCAAATCGTGTTCGGCTATCTCGAAACCGTCGCTGCTCCTGGTCATCATCTCCAGCCTGCTCCTCGCAATCTCGCTATCGGTTTCGGCCAAAAGCAGACAATACGACTTCGCCTCCCCCCTTCCTATGCGTCCCCTCAACTGATGAAGCTGCGCAAGCCCGAACAAATCAGCCCCCTCTATCACCATAACCGTCGCATTGGGCACATCAACACCAACCTCAACCACAACCGTCGAGACCAGAACATCGATCCTGCCTTTGCGAAATTCCGACATAACCGCCTGCTTCTTCGCCGAAGGCATTCGCCCGTGCAGAAGCTCAACCTTGAATTCCGCAAACACATTCTCGGACAGATTCTTCCACTCATCCGTCGCAGCCTTGACGTCGCTATCCTGCTCAACCGCCATGATCCGCGGATACACAAAATAGGCCTGCTTCTTTGCTTTTAATCGCTCCCGAATAAACTCGTAAGCCCTCGATAGATCGCTCTTATCCACCCACCGCGTAATAACCGCCCCCCTCCCCGGCGGCGAATGCCTTATCACGGAAACATCCAGGTCCCCGAACGCCGTCATCGCCAGCGTTCGTGGAATGGGGGTGGCGGTCATTACCAAACAATGCGGCGTGCCCTGCTTTCGAAGTTCTGCCCGTTGCTCAACCCCGAATTTGTGCTGCTCGTCGATGATCGCCAGCCCGAGCTTTCGAAATTCTATATCACCCTGCAGCAGTGCCACCGTGCCGACCACAATATCGACGCCCCCGCCCTTTATCTCTTCCAGCAGCTCAGTCCTCTTCTTGCCCGTCAGCCCACCGGTTATCAAGACCCTTTTCACATTGCTGCCCTTCAAGTATCTCTCGATGCTCAGAAAATGCTGGCCCGCCAGAATCTCCGTCGGCGCCATTATCGCCGCCTGGCTCTTGTTCGCCACCGTCAGCAAAGCGGCATAAAGCGCCACAACTGTTTTGCCCGAGCCCACGTCGCCCTGAAGCAGTCGATTCATAGGCTCCGACCTGCCCATATCCGCCGCGATTTCGCGGATACATTCGTTCTGGTCATCGGTCAGCAGGAATGGAAAACGCCTCCTTATTCGACTGTCGATCTCCTCCGTGATCTTGCACGGCTCCGCCGAGGAAAAATGCTGCAATCGATACCGCCTCAGCCCAAGCCCCAACTGCATCAAAAACAGCTCATCGTATTTGAGTCTCCGCTTTGCCTGCGCCAGTTTCTCTTCGTCCGGCGGCAAATGTATCCACGCAAACGCATCTTTCCTGCTGACCAGGTTCGTCTTCTTCCGAAACGCCTTATCGTAGAATTCCTGCACAAGCTCATCTAAGTCATCCAGCACGGGCCTGATTATCCGCTTTATCTGGCTGCTGCTGAGCCTGGCCGCCGCCGGATATACGCCCCCGCTGAAATACTCGGGCGATTTCGGGTGCTCCTCGTCGAGTACCACGAACTTCGGATTGGTCATCTGCAATTGACGCTTGTAAAGGCCCGTCTTGCCCGAGACGATTATTATCTGCCCCGGCTTCAATTGGTCGCGAAGATACCCCCCGTGAAACCACACAATCCTGCATATCCCCGTCTCGTCGCTGATCATCGCCTCGAACATCGCCTGCCGGCGATAGCTCTGATAATCCGTGGATTCGACAAGCCCGATCACCGCCACGCTCTCATCAGGCATCATCTGGCTTATCTTCACCGCCCGAGGCATAAACATCCAGTCCCGCGGATAATACTCCAGCAAATCCCCGACGGTCCGCACCCCCAGCCGAGCAAAAATCTCAGCCCGCGCCGGACCAACGCCCTTCAAATACTGAACCGGCATCGACAAATCGGGCCGGTCTTGGCGTAAGCCATCTTGACGATTTTGCTTTTCTCTTAACGTTTGCATAACATCTACTCTGTCATTCCCGCGCTTTTGTCATTCCCGCGCAAGCGGGAATCCAGTTTTCTTCTTGCCGTTTATTGGATACCTGCTTTCGCAGGCATGACAAATCACTATTCCTCGAAGCCGTGTTCGCCAAGCAGTTTGATAAATCGCACGTCACAAATGAATCTCTCGATGATCTTCCCTTGTCTCTTCTCGCAGGCAATCAGCCTTTGGACGCCCCCAAGCCCCACCGGCGCCACGATTATGCCGCCGTCGGCAAGCTGCTCTATCAGGCTCTGCGGTATCGCAGGCACCGCCGCCGTAACCATAATCCTATCGAACAGCCGCTCATCGGGCCAGCCACAACTGCCGTCCCCGATATAGAACTCGACGTTGCCGATGCCCAGCCTGCCCAGCACCGCCTGGGCCGACTCGGACAGCTCCCCGTGCCTCTCTATCGTATATACCTTCTTCGCCAGCTTGCTCAGCACCGCCGTCTGATACCCGCTGCCCGTCCCGACCTCCAGAACCTCGCACCCCCCGTCCACGCACAGCTCCTGCGTCATCAGGGCCACGATGTAAGGCTGTGAAATCGTCTGCCCGAGCCCTATCGGAAGCGGACCATCGGAATATGCCTGCGATAGATAAGACCGCGATACAAACTCCTCCCGCGGAACTTCGCCCATGACTTTGAGCACCCGAGGGTCGGTGATATCCCGCCCTTTAAGATGCCGTTCGAGCATCTGCCGCCGAGCCGAGGCAAATCTGTCCTTCATTGCATCCACAACGAGAATCTGAAAAAAAGAAGCTTTTTCCTTGACTTCGCGCTCTGTTTGAGCGATACTATATATAGCGACTGCATGTGGCCGCCTTCGGCGACCCTCCCAAAAGGGGCAGTGGGGCTGTTGAAAAACATCAGATGGCTCAGTCGCCACACCATCCGTAACTGCACAATGTGCATTTCCACGTCATTGCGAGGAGGCCGAAGGCCGACGTGGCAATCTCAAAATGTTATTTGCGGGCTTTTTCAACAGCCC
>DATEBC010000512.1:0-15104 GCA_035288065.1 Sedimentisphaerales bacterium
TCGTGGCATGGGCCTGCCCGCAAGTCCCGGAAGGGACGCCTTACGGCGGGGCCTGTGGGGGCCGGCCCTGCAATTGGTCCTTTTCGTACGAGCGGACTCCCTCGTGAAACGCACGGCCAGGATGGCCGTGCCACTTCTCACGCGCGTTCTTAGGCCGGCTTGCCGGATTTGTTTTCGAGTATGATTTTTTCGGCTCGGTCTCGCCAGGCTTGGGGGCCTTTTTCGTCGAAGTACTGGAATGATTCGTCGTCGGCGAGTTCTCCGAAGAGAGCCTTTCGGTCGGCAGGGGCGGGGAGTTGTTCAATGACTCGTGTTCGAATCGCTTCCAATTCAGCGACAAACTGCCCGTGTTTCTCGGTGAAGAGCTTTTCCAGCTTTTCTCTGACATGTCCAGCATAGGCGGGGCTGTGTCCGTCGGTGCTGATAGCAATTTGCAGGGGGCCTCTTTTGACGACAGCCGGGACGTAGAAATCGCAAAGCTCGGGGACATCGACAACATTGCAAAGGATCTCAAGCTCCTGGCAATCCTTGTATATCTTCTTGTTGAGCTCGTTGTTGTTAGTGGCTGCAATGGCAAGGAGTGCGCCCGTCAGGTAGTCCTTCGAATAGGGGGCTCTTATTATTTCAACATTTGTTCCGGTGCAGAGGGCTGTCATCATATCGTCGATGCGCTCGGCGACGACGACAACCCTGGCGCCGGCACTAAGCAGCGTCTGGACCTTTCGGACGGCGACACTGCCGGCGCCTATCACGACGGCGCGACGGCCTGCGAGCTCGAGAAATATGGGGTATTTTGCCATAGTCTAATTGTACTTGGCCGGATTCGTAATAGCAAGCTGGAAGTTTTGGCATGGAGCAGAATAAAAGTGGGTATCGAAGGGGACGGTTTTATTTGACGTGGCAGTGTGGTTGGACTATGCTGGAGGCGGGGAGGTTTGTGCCGGCTTTTCGTTGGCGGCGATTAAATTTGGAGAAATGAGCAAATGACCATTGAAGTATGAGCAGCAAAATGAACATTCATAATAAGATGGCGGCTTGCTGTCATTCCGGCCTTAAGCCGGAATCCAGCCCGCCTCGGCGGGTAAAATTGGATTCCCGCTCCACCAAGGGCGGATGTGCCATTTCGCGGGAATGACAGAGGGAAAGTCTTCATTTTGTTAGGCATTTCGGGGTTGCGGGCTTAGGATGAAAAAACTGACGCCACCTTTATTTGACGCTGATATTGGGTCGCTGCGAGCAGGCGACGAGGTTCTCGTTTCGGGCGTATTGTATGGTGCCCGCGATATGGCGCATAAGCGGTTGTGCGAATTGCTCGATGGGGGCGAGGAGCTGCCGTTTCCGCTGGCAGGGGCAATAATCTACTTTGTCGGTCCGACGCCTGGTCGTCCGGGGCAGGTAATCGGGGCAGCCGGCCCGACCACTTCTTCGAGGATGGATTCGTTCAGCCCGAAGCTGATTGCGGGGGGGCTGAAGGCGATGATCGGGAAAGGATACCGTGGCCAAGAGGTCAGAGATGCGCTGAAAGAGCATTGTGCGGTGCACCTGGCTACGATCGGGGGAGCCGGGGCGCTGCTGAGCAAGCATATCGTAGCGGCGGAAGTGATCGCTTTCGAGGAGTTAGGCACCGAGGCTGTGCGAAAATTGGATGTTGTTGATTTTCCGGCCATTGTGGCTTATGATTTTTTCGGAAACAGTGTTTATGATAAATAGAGGACTGCATAATTGAAAGCAGCATTACTCGGCCTATTACAATCCGGCAAGAGCACTATTGTCTCGGCTGTGAGCGGGAAGTCGCTGCCTGCGCCGGGGTCGGTGGCTATTGAAGAAGCGATCGCGCCGGTTCCCGACGAGCGGCTCGATTGGCTATTCGAATACTACAAGCCCAAGAAGCAGGTTCATGCGACAATCGACTGCCTTGATGTGCCGGGGCTTAACTTCGCCGATGAACACGGCAGGGCTGCCGCCAGGCGGCTTATCAGCCAGATACGGACGGTGGATATGCTTGTCCTGGTCGTTCGGGCGTTTGAGGATCCGACGGTGCCGGCTTATCGAGGGAGTGTGAACCCGGGCAGAGACCTGGCGGAATTGCGGACGGAGCTTCTGCTGGCGGATCTGGAACTGGTGAGCACACGCATAGAAAGGCTCGAAAAGCAGATCCACAAACCCACCAAGACGCTGGCACAGGACAAGGCTGAGCTGGCCCTGCAGAAAAAGCTGCAGGAGGCGATTGAGTTGGAAAGACCGATTAGCTCGGTAATTGGGACGGAGGCTGAGCGAGATAAGATTAAGTCGTTTGGATTTCTGACTCAGAAGCCTATAGCGGTTGCGGTGAACGTGGGCGAGGAGCGGTTGGAGGAGAAGTTCGATTTCTTGGGGGTAGTTGGCGAATCTGTGCCGGTGGTCTCAATCTGCGCCAAATTGGGATACGAGCTTGCGCAGTTGGACGGGCAGAGCAGGGGGGAGTTTATGGCGGATTTGGGGATAACTGAGTCGCTGACGGGGAAGTTCGTTGGAAGCTGCTATTCGGCGATGGGGCTGATCAGCTTTTTGACGGCCAGTCCGGATGAGGTTCGTGCCTGGGCGATAGAGGTGGGGACGATCGCGCACGATGCGGCCGGGAAGGTGCATACGGACATCAAACGCGGCTTCATAAGGGCCGAGACCTTCAGCTACGATGATCTCAGAGAGCTTGGCAGCGAAAAGGCCCTGAAGGCTGCCGGGAAGATACGGCTCGAAGGAAAAGAATACGTCATTCAGGACGGCGATGTTATATACTTTAGATTCAACGTATAGCAGAGAACAGGAGCAGTTTATTGATGAAAGCCATTGTGCTAACCGGGCTTCGAGAGATGGAGCTCAGAGAGGCACCGAAGCCGACAATCGAGAAAGACACGGACGTGCTGCTGAGGGTTGAAAGAGTGGGTGTGTGCGGTTCGGACGTGCATTACTACGAGACGGGCAGGGTGGGCACACAGATTGTAGAGTATCCTTCTATAATAGGGCACGAATGCTCCGCGACGGCCAAGGGAGTGGGGCGGTCGGTTAGGCGAGTCAAAGTCGGCGAGCCTGTAGTGGTGGACCCGGCGGCACCGTGCGGGCGGTGCGAACAGTGCAGGATGGGCAGGGAGAACACGTGTTTTGCTTTACGGTTCCTCGGCACGCCGGGGCAGGGCGGGGGGTGTCTTTGCGAATATCTGGTGATGCCCGAGGAATGCTGCTTCCCGACAGACGGGCGTATTACCCTTGACCAGGCGGCGTTGTGCGAGCCTTTGTCGATAGGGGTGTATGCGGTCAAGCGAGCAGCAATGCCTGATAATGCGTCGGTTGGGATTCTGGGCGCCGGGCCGATTGGATTAAGCGTTCTGGCGGGGGCAAAGGCCGAGAACGCCCGCAGCTTCTATGTTACAGATAAGATTGATGCACGTCTTAAGGCGGCAAAGGCCGCCGGTGTTGACTGGGTCGGAAATCCGGAGAGAGACGATGTTGTCGGCGAAATCGTGGGCAGTGGTGTCAATAGCGGCGGGGGGGCCGAGCCGCGTGGGCTGGACGTGGTATTCGAGTGCTGTGGGCAGCAGGATGCGTTTGACCAGGCGGTTGAAATACTCAGGCCGGGCGGGAAATTGGTCCTTGTTGGGATACCGCGGCAGGAACGGGTATCGTTTGTGTGCGACAAGATGAGGCGAAAAGAAATCGATCTGCTCAATATACGGCGCCAAAATCACTGCGTCCAGCCTGCGATGGACCTTATCGCAGACGGTCGAGCCGAGGTGGACTACATGATCACGCATCGGTTCGAGTTCGAGAGAGCAAAAGAGGCGTTTGACCTGGTTGCGGCCTACGGCGATGGCGTTATTAAAGCGATGATCGAATTGTGAGCGTTTTTGGACGACAACAGTAAACGGGACTTGGAGCAAAGTTTTGCGATGAATTGGCTTGGTTTGGACGGAAAGGCGGCAATCGTAACCGGCGGCGCTGCCGGTATCGGACGGGCTGTATGCAGGGGCCTGGCGGAGGTCGGGGTCAGGGTGGTCGTAACGGACATAAACAAAGAGGGAGCCAAGGCCGCTGCGGCGGAGTTGAAAGACACATTCGGCGGCGATCATATCGCGGTAAAGGTCAATGTCAGCAGCAAGGATAGTGTCGATGAAATGGTGCGTGCTGCGCTGGAGTCCTTTGGGCGGCTGGATATTCTGGTGAACAATGCGGGCATACTGATACCTCGGCTGCTCGTCGATCCGGCGGGGAAGGAGCAGTTGACCGAAGAGATCTGGGACAAAGTCGTGGCTGTTAACCAGAAGGGCTATTATCTGTGCGGGCAGGCCGCCGCGAAGGTTATGGTCGAGGCGGGCAAGGGCGTGATAATCAATATGGCGTCGGAATCCGGGCTGGAGGGTTCTGAGGGCCAGAGCGTTTACGCGGCAACGAAGGCCGCTGCGTACTCGCTGACCCGTTCGTGGGCGAAGGAGCTGGGCAGATTCGGCGTTCGCGTGGTCGGGCTTGCGCCGGGAATAGTCGAAGCAACCGCTCTGCGGTCCGAAGAATACGAAAGGGCGCTGGCTTATGCCCGCGGAATGACGGTTGATGAATTGAGGGCCAAATATGAGGAGGTCTCGATCCCGCTGGGCAGACCCGGCAGGCTGAGTGAGGTGTCGAATGTTGTATGCTTTCTTGCTTCGGACAGGGCGAGCTATGTACACGGCACGGTTGTCAACGTTTCCGGCGGGAAGAGCAGGGCTTGAACATAGACGACACCAACAACAAGGGTGCGTGTTTAAGCAGACCAGTGGTCTGTGGTCTTCGCGGCAAAACACGGGCTGGAAGCCCATGGGACCACGGCCAAGATGGCCGTGCCACGAGGGGCCCGTGCGACCACGGGCAAGCCACATGGGTCCCTGGCGGGGATGACCTGCCACGAGGGGCCTGAAGGGGTCGCCGTGGCGGCGACCGCTAAACAGGTACGGGCCAAGGCCCCACGGGCCCCTTGCGGGGATGGCCCTGCGACGTATGGACAAGATGCCCATGCCACGACAGAACGGCTTCTCACACACGCTCTGAGAGCAAGGATGCCATTGCGTGCAGACTGGATTTGGGTATGGCTCTATGAAAAAGGCGAGTATCGTTAGTATCGGCAATGAGCTGCTCAGCGGCCAGACGATAGACACGAATATCGGGTATCTTGGCAGGGAGCTGCTCTCGATCGGAGTGCCAGTAGTCAGCTCTTATACGGTTGGAGATGAGATAGGTGCGATTGTTCGTGCGTTAAAGCTCGCCGGGGACGACGCCGATGTCATCCTTGCAACGGGTGGGTTGGGGCCTACCGACGACGATGTTACGAGGCAAGCGTTTGCAGAGCTGCTGGGCGCGGAACTGCAGATGCAGAACGAATTATTGGAGCAGATGCAGGGGTTTTTCGCTCGGCGGGGTCTGGAGATGCCCGAAAAAAACAGAATTCAGGCATATATACCGGTTGGGACGAAGGCGCTGGCAAACAATCTCGGGACTGCTCCGGGTATTATGGCCAAGGCTGATACTAAGGTATTTGTTGCTATGCCGGGCGTTCCATCAGAGATGAAGCAGATGTTCTGCGAATCGGTTCTTCCGGATATTCGGCAACTTGCGCCGGCGCAGGCGGTGGTAGTGCGAAAAGCAAGGTGCTGCGGGGCCGGCGAATCGACAATTGCCGAGATGCTGGGCGATTTGATGCAGCGAGGCAGAAATCCGCTTATCAACTGCACGGCGGAGTCGGGGATCATTGCGCTGCACATCATCGCAACAGCCGAAAGCGAAGCTGAGGGTCTGCAAATGGCCAAAGAGGACGAAAAACTGCTGCGAAAGCTGCTTGGGGACCTGATTTACAGTGTGGGGGAGCAGACCCTGGCTGAGGTGGTGGGGCTGGAATTGGCCCGGCGGGGTAAGACCATTGCGGTGGCTGAATCCTGCACGGGGGGTTTGGCGGCTAAACTGCTGACCGATGCTTCCGGAGCCAGCAATTACTTTACGCACGGGTGGGTCACATACGGTAATGACGCCAAGACGAGCCTGCTTGGCGTGCCGAAGGGTCTGATTGATCGGTGCGGCGCGGTAAGCGAGGAGGTTGCGCGTGCTATGGCGCAGGGTGCGCGACGGAAGGCCAGCAGCGATTATGGGATTGGCATAACGGGTATAGCCGGTCCAACGGGCGGAACCGAACAAAAACCCGTCGGTTTGGTATATATTTGTATTGATTCAGGCGATGAATCGAAGGTTTCTCGCTGTCAATTATCGGGCCCAAGGGAGTCTATCCGGCTTCGCGCTGCTCAAACAGCCCTCAATTTGCTGCGATTACAAGTGATGTATTGACTTGTAGCGGCGAGAATGTTAAAATAGGGATGTTGGGGGTTGTACGGTGTTAAAGGAGAATATGGCGAAACAGCGCAGACATTTGGGTGAAATACTATTCAAGGCCAATCTTGTTGACAAGCAGGCTATCGTCAATGCGATCAAGATTGCCAAGGCAAACAACAAGCGGCTCGGGCAGGTTCTGCTGGAGCAGGGCCTGATAAACGAAGATACTTTGACGAAGGTTCTGGCCAAACAGTTCGGGCTGAGCTATGTCAATATTGACAAGGTTGAAATACCGAGTAATGCGACATCGTTAGTGCCGCAGGAGCTAATGAAGAAGCATAATGTGCTTCCTCTGGGGGAGAATAACGGCAAGCTGCGACTGGTCATTAGCGACCCTTCGGATATAGAGGCGATGGACGCTCTTCGTTTTCGCCTGAACCGCGAGTTGGAGTGCTATCTGGGTAATCCTCAGAAGATTCGCTCCTTCATCGAAGGCTTGACTGTACAAGCTCGCAGCGGAGATGACGACCGGCTCAAGCACAGTATTGACGCGACGGCGGCTGAGCTTGCCGAGGCTGGGCACGAGCTTCAGGCCGAATCGCTGCGGATTCAGGCCAGCGGCGAGGGCGACGATGCCCCGATTATCCGGCTTGTGAACCTGATCATAGATAACGCCTACTATATGCGTGCGAGCGATATTCACATTGAGCCGATGGTGGACAGGGTGCGCATCAGGTATCGTGTGGACGGCGTATGCCTGGAAAAAGACAACATTCCTAAGAACATGCAAGCGCCTCTGGTAACGCGCTTCAAGATTCTTTCGGGCATGGATATTGCGGAGAAGCGGCTTCCTCAGGACGGTCGCATCAAGCGTGAGATAGGGGGGCAAGACATTGATTTTCGCGTTTCATCGCTGCCTGGGAACCACGGTCCGAGCGTTGTGCTTCGAATTCTGCGTCCGGATGCGGTCAATATAGGCATCGAGGCTCTTGGATTTGAGCAGGATAATTACGAGCAGTTCCAAAAGATAATCAAGAGGCCCAACGGGATATTTCTGGTTACCGGCCCAACGGGTAGCGGCAAGACTACGACATTGTACGCAGCTCTGCAGGAGCTTAATAAGCCCGACAAGAAGATCATTACGGCGGAAGACCCGGTTGAATACAACTTTCCCGGGATGAATCAGTGCCAGGTTCGAGATGAGATTGAACTGACATTCGATAGAATACTGCGAGCGATGCTGCGGCAGGCTCCTAATATTATATTGATCGGCGAGATTCGTGACGGTGTCGTTGCGGATATTGCTATCCAGGCCGCATTGACGGGGCACCTGGTTTTCAGCACGCTGCATACAAATGACGCGCCGGGTGCGATAACACGTCTAATCGATATGGGGGTCAAGCCGTTCCTCGTGGCCAGCTCAATACAGGCTATTATGGCGCAGAGGCTGGTGCGTGTAATCTGCAAGAAATGCAAGGTAGTGGATGACAATCCGGATCAGCATTATTTGCAGGCGCTCGGCATAAGCCCGGAGAAGCTGCAGCAGACGCCGGTGTATAAGGGTGTTGGATGCAGCCAGTGCCAGGGGACTGGGTATAAGGGGCGAATAGCTATTTTTGAGATGTTCGAGATGAATACAGAAATAAGGGAATTAGCTTTCGAAAAGGCGCCCGCTACAGAGCTACGAAAGGCTGCAAAAGCGAGCGGGATGAGAACGCTGATGGATGACGGGGTATTGAAAGTGTTTAGTGGGACTACGACGCCGGTGGAGGTTGTGAAGACAACACAGACCGAAGGGGCTGTGGTGGATTAGATTAGAGTCAGGTATCAGGAATTGTCAAATGGCAACAGTTAATATGGACAGGCTGCTTCAAGCCTGCGTTACCCAGAACGGGTCGGATATACACCTTGTAGTTGGGCGGCCGCCGGTTCTTAGAATTCATGGGCGACTCAGATCGCTCGAGACCAAGGTTCTTGAGCCCGATGATACGGCTGCTCTGATGAAGAGCATTACGCCGGACCGTAATCAGCAGGAACTCCAGGAAGAGGGAGGGACAGACTTTGGCTTCGCATTCGGCGACGCTGCGCGGTTTCGTGTGTCTATTTTTCGGCAGAAGGGCAATACTTCGCTGGTTTTGCGTCTAATTCCGACGGAAATAATGACGTTTGAGCAGATCGGGTTGCCAAAGATTTGCGCGGCGTTGTGCCGCAGGCCGAGAGGCATGTTCCTGGTTACGGGTCCGACCGGGAGCGGAAAAACTACAACGCTGGCCTGTATGGTGAACTACATCAACGAGAATCTTGACCGCCATATCGTGACGGTTGAAGACCCGATTGAGTACTATCACAGTCATAAGAAGTGCATCATCAACCAGCGTGAAGTAGGTATTGATGTTCCGAGTTTCGGGGAAGCTCTTCGCCGTGTGCTGAGGATGGACCCTGACGTGATACTTGTAGGCGAATTGCGCGACCTTGAGACAATTGAGGCAGCGGTTCGTGCTGCAGAAACGGGGCACCTTGTGTTTAGTACGGTGCACACGACGAGTGCGGCGGGCACTATCAGCCGAATTATCGACGTTTTTCCGGTGAATCAGCAGGAGCAGATTCGCATTCAACTGGCCGGCAACCTGATTGCCGTATTGAGCCAGGCGCTTTGCCCACTGGCTACCGGGAAAGGACGGGTTGCTGCGTACGAATTCATGGTGGTAACGCCTGCTATTGCTAACCTTATTCGGGAGAACAAGACGTATAGAATTGATTCGAGCATCCAGACGGGTCGGAGATTGGGGATGCAGCTTCTTGACGAACACCTCTGGCAACTTTATGACGCTGGGAGGATTACGTTGGAAGAGATGCTTGATAAGGGCCGGCAGCCGGGCGCATTGCAGGATAAGGCTATGGCGAAAATCCACGGCACGAAGGTCAAAAGCAAGCGGGAAGATGCGAAAAAGGAAATGGAAGATCTCGGGCCTATTCTTAGGGCATAGGCTATTGGTTTGTAACAAGATAAGTGCTGATTTGCTATTGCGGAGGGAGTAAAGCGAAGTGGAGAATCTCAAGCCATCAATAGCCAGTTGCCTTGCTGTGTTCAGCATGACAACTTGCAAATGAGATGTTGGCAACTACTATTATAGGACTGTGTAGATGTTATTAGCTGCTGGGAAGGAAGCGGCGGGGGATTCGACGGAATTCTTGGGTTGGGTTAAATATAGGGGGCGCTGGTTTATTGAGAGGGGACATCCCAGGATGCGTATATCCCCCAGTTCCGAGTCCTAAACACCAGGTGTCCATTTGTTAATTTGTTTGCCAAACAGGTTTTAGTGTCGTATAATAGGTGTAGTCAGGAAGTGGCCTGAATTGATAAGGAAGTTTGCAATGGCAGATGCAAAGACAACGCCGAAGATGCCTCCTGTAGAACAGTTACAGGGGCGGACTCTCGGCAGAATCCTGATAAAGATGGGGGTTATTGGTCGAGAGCAGGCGCATGAGTGCCTGAAGGTACAAGCGCAGCGGCAGGGCAAGGTCCAGATTGGCCAGATAATGCTTGAGCTGGGTCTTGTTGATGAGGGGCAGTTGCGGATGGCGCTTGCTGCCCAGCGCGGGATGGAATTTGTGAGTATTGAGAGTGTTGAGATTCCGGCGGATGTTATCAAGCGAGTTCCTGCTCAGATGGCTAAGACATATCACATTGTTCCGCTTGAGTATAGTGAGGCGAATAATGAGCTGACGGTAGTTCTTGATAGTCCGGAGAATTTTCGCGCGACGGACGACCTGAGCACGCTGATGGGTTTCAAGGTTAAGGCGAAGATGACGGACGGAGGCTCTCTTGAGCAGGCGCTGGCAAAGTACTACGCGGAGACTGAGGACGACGATATCGACGGCTTGATAGGCGAGATACAGAGTGATTCATTCCTTGCTGAGTTCGAGGGGAGGAACCAGAGTATCGACTTGGACGAGCTGAAGGAGCTTTCGGAGTCGAACCCAGTGAAGAAGCTACTGAACCTTGTGCTTTTGCAGGCAATACGCGATAAGGCTTCGGATATTCACTTTGAGCCGTTTGAGAACGAGTACAAGATGCGTTATCGTATCGACGGGATCTTGTACGAGATGATTCCGCCGCCGAAGTATATTGCAGCGGCGTTAAGCTCGCGGATCAAGGTTATGTCGAACCTGGATATCGCAGAGAGGCGATTACCGCAGGACGGTCGCATTTCGCTGACTGTACAGGGCAATCCGATTGATTTGCGTGTAAGTGTTCTGCCTACGATGTTTGGCGAAAGCGTGGTGCTGCGTGTTCTTGACAGGAGCCAGGTGAGCTTTGATTTGGCGAAGCTGGGTTTGCGGCCCGCAGACCATGAAGTGGTTCGTCGGCTAATACACAAGCCGAACGGCATTATTATCGTTACGGGGCCAACGGGATGCGGCAAGACGACGACGCTGTATTCCGCACTGAATGAGCTAAACGATATCGAAACGAAGATTATCACGACGGAAGACCCTGTGGAATATGATATTGACGGGATCATTCAGGTTCAGATGAAGCCTGCTATCGGGCTGACGTTCGCGAGGTGTCTGCGTTCTATTCTACGTCAGGACCCTGATATAATACTTGTGGGCGAGATTCGCGACCTTGAGACGGCGGAGATTGCGGCACAGGCTTCGCTGACGGGGCACGTAGTGTTCACCACGCTGCACACCACCGATGCTCCAAGCTCAATTGCGCGTCTTTTGGATTTGGGCGTTGAGCCGTTTCTGTTGACGGCGACAATTGAGGGTATCGTTGCTCAGCGGCTGGTTCGACGGATATGCGAGAAATGCAAGACGGCCTTTGAGCCGACAGAGGCGCAGTTGATGGAGCTGATGCTTACACCGGAAGATGTGAAGGGCAAGAATTTCTTCTATGGTCGAGGTTGTGACGGGTGTAACGGGACGGGTTACAGAGGGCGAATTGGCATTTTTGAGATTATGGTGTTCAATGATGAGATACGGGATCTGATCATGGAGCAGGCGTCAACGGGGCTATTGCGAGCGGCGGGCCAGAAGGCTGGTATGAAACTGCTTCGTGATAACGGTTTGGCGGCAATTTATGACGGGATTACTACGATAGACGAGATTGTCAAGGAGACGATGATGGAGGAGGCATAGTACCCGGGACACATTTTGCCAAACGGGGCCTGAGGCGTGAATATGGTCCCCAAGGAGTTTAATTATGCCTACATTTCAGTATTCAGCGCTTGACTCTCAGGGGGTCGAGATAAAGGACGAGATTGATGCTCTGAGCGAGAAGGAAGCGATAAGCAAGATACGGAATTTGGGATATTTTCCGACGAAAGTTCGCGCGCGCGGGGCGGTGAAGAAGGCGGTTGGAGGGGCGGCGGCTCCGACGAAGCGGCGTGGCGCCAGAGGCAAGGTTAAGGTAAAGGCGATAACACAGTTTGCACGACAGCTCTCGACACTTCAGGATGCGGGTCTCCCGATTTTGCGGTCTCTTAGGATTCTGGAGGAGCAGCAGAAGTCGGGGACGTTCAGGAGGGTAATAGGTTATATTGGGGACGACATCGAGGGGGGCTCGACTCTATCGGAGGCGATGGGGCACTTTCCGCGAGCTTTTGATCGTCTGTTTGTGAGCATGGTTGCCGCCGGGGAGACCGGGGGCGTGCTGGATTTGATACTGTCACGTGTGGCGGACTTCATGGAAAAGGCAGCCAAGCTGAAATCAAGGGTCATAGGGGCGATGATTTATCCGAGCGTTGTGATAACTTTTGCATTCACTATCATTATACTGCTGATGACGTTCGTGATACCGAGTTTCACGGGCGTGCTGACGGAGATGACCGAGGGGGAAGAACTGCCCATGCTGACACAATATGTTCTTGCGGTAAGCGACTGGATTGCGTACAGGTACGGGTGGGCTGTTATGATAGGCATTCCTTTCGGCATAATCTTTGTGCTGCGCTTTGTGCGGAGATTTCGCAGGGGGAGGTTCGTTCTGGACAGCATCAAGCTGAAGCTGCCGGTAGTTGGGCAGCTTAGCGGCAAGATATCGGTAACACGCTGGACGAGGACGCTGGGGACTTTGATCAGCGCCGGCGTGCCTATTCTCGACGCCATTACTGTTACGGGAGAGACGGCGGGAAACGAGGTCTATGCCAGGACGCTCGCCAATGTTCATGATTCGATCAGGCAGGGCGACACATTTGCCGGGCCTTTGAGGCAATCAAAAACGGTGGATTTGATCGTAAGTAATATGGTTGCGGTGGGGGAGGAGACGGGCGATTTGGACAAGATGCTTCTGAAGGTGGCGGACAATTACGACGAGCAGGTGGATGTTCTGGTGGCGGGTTTGATGTCGATGCTTGAGCCGGTGATGGTTGTTGTGCTCGGGGTTATCGTTATGATCATCGTGCTGAGCGTGTTCCTGCCTATGATTAAGATTATCACGTCGATGACTGTTTAGTGAATACAACATAGCCAATATGTCACAAAGATTTAAGGAGTAAAGAAATGAGAACGATTACCAAACAATCCAAGAGAAGAGCGGCATTTACGATTGTGGAATTGCTGACCGTTATGAGCATTATCGTAATTCTCATTGGTCTTCTGGTGCCTGCTCTGAACAAGGTTAGGATATACGCCAAGGAGGTTATGCAGAATGCGCAGTTCCATAGCATAGAGGCCGCACTCGAGCTTTTCAATAACGCGTTCGACGGGTATCCCGACTCAGGGGGAGTCGATTCGACAGGGTCGATGTACTGCGGCGCGATGAAGCTTTGCGAGGCCATGATGGGGCAGGACATGCTGGGTTTCCACTCGAATGCGGTCTTCCGGGCAGACGGGCGGGACGCCCTGAACACGACAGACTTGTATATCTCGACGGCCGATCTAACGGCGAGAAAGGGTCCGTATTTGCCGCCGGAAAGTGCCGATGCCGTTGAGGTAAGAGAGATATGGCCTACTAAGGTTACGGCTACTTCTCCAAGTGCAGGTGCGTTCATGGCGAGGAGCCGTGTTCTGTGCGACGTCTATACTCGGAGGCTCGATTCAGGCAGGAAGGTCGGGATGCCCGTACTCTACTACAAGGCTGATACCACAGGCAAGGGCAGATCGCACGATCCGAGCATAGCCACGACAATGACGCCTACGAATAACCAGGGAAATATTTACAATTTTCTGGACAATCAGGATCTGATTGACCTAGGTATGCCTGGCGCAGCGGCGGCTGGGACGCCGTACACTCCTCCAATGGACTTCGATAGATTCTACAAGAACACGTTGAGCGACAAGGTTACGACTGTTAACAGGCCGTTCAGGGCGGATACGTATATTTTGATTTCCGCCGGGTACGACGCCGAGTACGGCACGGCCGATGACATAATGAATTTCAAGTGGGATTACAGAGAATAAGACCCAGAGTAAACGGACGCTGCCGGGCGTAATGGTGTTTTGTTGATAGGTAGTATTTGCGCGACCTCTTGTTGGGCCGGAATGGGCGAGCGCAGAGCAACTGAGATGTTGAAAGAAGCCGACGATTGAAGGACGGAGGAATTGATGATGAAACGCATAATGGCGATTGGAGCGACAATGGTTATGCTGTTGGGCGGGAATTTGGCTCGTTGCGAAGATTGCGGGATAGTTAATCCGAGCTTCGAGGACGACGGGACGATAAACGACATCGCGGTGCAGTCGCCGACCGGGTGGACCGTCGATCTGCTTGGGGGCAATTTCGGTGGGTACGTATATACGGACTGGGCCAGCGATGGCTTCTATAGTCTTAGTCTGCATTTGACAAAGAAGAAGCAGTACTATGCCGGTGATACGGTGATGGTTTCGCAGACCGAGCAGGCGGACATGAGTAATGTTACTGGAATTACGTTCGGGGTGAAGCTGGAAACCGCATCAGGCGCGTGGGATCCGAATGTGTGCTCGGCTGTCGCATTGATCGACGACGATGTGGTCTGGGAGTCCAATAGTGTTGGCTCCGACGTTAGAGGCGAATATCTCGGGTCCTTTGTTGTGGATCGCGAATACAGAACAGGGCAATCGCACAGGCTTTCGCTGGGGATGAGAATGAACGTTGATGCGTATTATTATATAGACAAGCTCTACAAGACGCATTGGGATATTGTGGATTGCAGTCTCTGTGGCGGTTTGGGGGCCGTCGAGGGCGATATTGACGGCGATTGCTGGGTCGATGCGAATGATTTGAAGATGTTGGCGGATTTGTGGCTTAGCGAGGGGGTGGATCCGAACGATCCGGCTAATCTATCCGACGTTGGCGACGACCCGAACAGCTACGCGATCATCGATTTTCGTGATTATGCGGTTTACGCGGGCGATTGGGACGGCAGCGCGATAGGGCTGCAGGAGCTTGTGACATATTGGCTTGAGGTTGTGGACCCGGATTACGAGCACAATCTTTACGGCGAGGGCGATATACGGCCGCGGGGCGAGATCAACTTCTTCGATCTGGCGGTTCTCGGCAGGAACTGGCTGCATTGCGGGGGGCAGGAGTAACTCGGCACGACAAACCATAACGGAAATTAAAGGGATTTAACTGTGAATCGCAAGCGAGAAAAACCCGGTCTTACACTTGTTGAGATATTGACGGTAATAGCGATAATCGCGCTGCTTATCGGGATACTAATCCCTGCGGTGACGGCGGTGAGGGACGCGGCGAAGGAAGTCAAGCAGAGGGGGCAGTTCACGACTATCGAGCTTGGGCTGACGGCGTTCAAGAACGACTACGGCGACTACCCGCCGTCCACCTACCTCGCCCCGCC
>DATEBC010000513.1:0-5989 GCA_035288065.1 Sedimentisphaerales bacterium
CACTTTAGCCCGCATTTCTCACTGACCGC
Organism: Sedimentisphaerales bacterium; assembly: GCA_035288065.1. Lineage (GTDB taxonomy): Bacteria > Planctomycetota > Phycisphaerae > Sedimentisphaerales > Anaerobacaceae > JAFGCD01. The sequence continues at coordinate 30 of DATEBC010000513.1, forward strand.
AGAGCACGCCGAGAGCGCTGAGAAAAGAGAAATTGTATGGCCTCATCGGTCTTACATATTCATACGGAGTAAAGAATATGGCAGATAAACGCCCGCAGGTCAGCGTTGTGGCGCCTGTCCTGGATGAGCAGGACAGTATTCAGACGCTCTACGGCCAGATTAACGCGGCACTGGCCGGAAGATATGAGTACGAGATGGTCTTCGTTGACGACGGCAGTGCGGATAAGAGCTTCGAGATACTGGCTCAACTGCAAAAGGCCGATGCAAGGGTCCGGGTGATCCGGTTTCGCAGGAACTTCGGCCAGACCGCGGCGCTCAGCGCCGGTTTTGCGCACTGCCGGGGCGAAATCGTCATCGCAATTGATGCGGATTTGCAGAACGACCCGGCCGACATCCCTAAGATGATCGACAAGCTCAACGAAGGTTTCGATGTCGTCAGCGGCTGGAGGAAGAAGAGACACGACAAATTCGTTACGAGGCGGATTCCCTCGAAGATTGCCAACTGGCTGATTTCCAGAATCACCGGCGTGCGGCTGCACGACTACGGCTGTACGCTCAAGGCATACCGAAAAGAGGTCCTCGACGCCACAAATCTATACGGCGAGATGCACCGATTCATCCCGGCGCACGCAAGCTGGAGCGGAGCGAGAATCGCAGAAATGGTAGTGAACCACCGGCCGAGGGTCGCCGGCCGGCCCAAGTACGGGCTGGCGAGGACGTGGAAGGTTGTCCTGGACCTGATTACCGTCAAGTTTTTAGGCTCGTACTCGACCAAGCCGATCTATATCTTCGGCGGGCTAGGATTGATGAGCACCTTAGGGGCGGTAGTCTTCGGTCTGATTGTCGTCTATCAGAAGCTCGCTCGCGGAACAGATATGAGCGGCAACCCGCTGTTGATTCTCACCGCCGTGCTCATGATCTCGACGATTCAATTGATCCTGATGGGCCTGCTCGCCGAGCTGCTCGTTAGAATATACCACGAATCGCAGAACCGCCCGACCTACGTGATCAAAGAGATTCTCGAATCCAGCTCGCAACTCGTGCTACGTAGCGAACTTCGCAGCGTAGTAGAGGGCAAAGATAAATGAGCAAATCCGCCCACAAGATAAGACCATCGAGAAGGCCTAACAAACCGATGCCTGAGCCGGCGGCCCCGGTCTCGCGGGCCAACAAGTCGATACTCTTAATCGTCTTAGTCGCCGTCTTAGCTGCGATTCCGTTCTCGTTGGGCAAGTATTTCGAGTTCAACTCGCCCGAGCCTTTTGACGGAGGGGGTTGGGTCTATTCCTCCGCTCATATCCTTAGAGGCGCTGAGATCGGCGTCGAAGAGGCGCCAAGCGCGCAGCTGGGCACTCTGCTGGTCAACATATTGGGCGTTCGACTGTTCGGGTTCGGCGATTTCGGGCCGAAGCTGATGCAGATGCTGTTCCAGGCCGCTGCGCTTATCCTGATGTTCGTCGCTATGCGCAGGCTCTTCGGCTCCATACTGCCCGCTGCTGTCGGCGTTATCGTCGCTTCGGTCTATCTATCGGCGCCTTTGATCGCCAAGTACGGCAATGTCAAAGAGCAGTTCATGATTGCCTTTATGGTCATGGGCATAAGCTGCTTTGTTTTGTATGAACTCAACAAAAAGTGGTGGATGGCGATGTTGGCCGGCGGACTGCTCGCCTGGGCGCCGCTCTTTAAGCCAACGGGAATGTCGGCTATCGGGGCGGTGGGGCTTTTTGTCGTCGCCCAGCCGATCTTGAAGCATTGCACGTTCAAGAAGGCCGGGCGTGACATTCTCCTGCTGCTGGGCGGCGCGGCGGCGGCTATGGCGCCTCTCTATATCTGGATAATCGGGTGGAACGTGAAACTGTCCGTGCCTTATGCCTTTATCTGGTACACCCTGGCGGGCTTTATTCCGACCGCATCGGAGACGACGAAGGCGGCGAGCGACTATATCACCAGCAGCAGGGAGCTGACTCCGTGGGCCGAGCAATGGCCCAGGGTGCTGCGGCACTACTGGACGCTGCTGCTGCCTGTCGCACTCGCGGCCGGGGCGATTATCGCACGAATAGGCCGCCTGGTCCGCAGTCGAATGGCGGCGAAGAAGCCGCAGCCTTACGAGTACGACCGCTTTGTACTGCTCTTAGCGGTCTGGTGGGTCCTCGATATGGGGTTTGTCTGGATCAGCGCCGCTTCTTACGAGCAGTATTACCTGCCGTTGAACGCCTCGGCGGCGATGCTCGGCGGGTACCTCGTGGCGATATTCCATGAAGGGGCAAAGGGTTCAGCGGACAGGGTCAGGTGGATCGCAATAGGCGCCTTCGAGCTGCTCATAATGATAGCGATGTCGTGGAATATCTTTTTCGGCATAACCAAGAGTCCATATTCAGGCAGCACTTACAAAGACAATGCGGGCAATATTATTAGAACCAGGGGTTATCTGCAGAAGTACCGCGAGATAGCTGCCGGCGGCAAGGGGGCCTGGGAGGTCGTCGGCGAGTACATACGCGAGAATTCGCAGCCGACGGACAAGATGTACGTCTGGGGGTGGTATCCGGGGATTTACGTCGCCGCCCAGAGATTCAGCTCGGCGGCGAGCGCTTGCACAATGCCGCGCCCGTCGCCGGCCCTGCTCGACCAGCGGATCAGCAAGGTGCTCGATGAATTCAAAAAGGAGATGCCCAAGTTCATCGTCGATTCGCGAAAGATACATATCCCTATGGACAGGCCCCCATACGTCCTGTGGCCGGTGGCGCCCAAGGGCTTTATGGGCCAGGCGAATAACGGGTTCCTGCCGAGAAACGAGCGCATAATCGCCGAGTACGATAAGCAGTGGGGGGAAATGCTCGCCACAAAGTTCGACCAGGCCGAGGCGCAAAGATACGAGATACTGGCCGCCTTCAGGAAGTTCGTCCGTGATAATTACGACATTGTCCTGCCGCAGGAATACTTCCCGGTCAACGACTCGCGATTCCTCGTCTATCACAGGCAGTTCGGCCCCCACGTCCTCTTCAAGCTCAAAGAGCCCAAATAGCCGGCCAGCCACTATTCCTATATGTACTCTGGAAGACCGAGTAGTAATTCTAATCGCTGCTTCCAAGGTTACTTCACAATGGCGGCAATTTGGGCTATATTGGGAAGGCTTGAACGTCTATGGAAACAGGTTGTTGCAGTTTGGATGAATATCCGCCGTCAGGGGCAATATGAGCAAGCGGAAGTCTAAAAGATATAGAGACGCCGGCGCCAAGCATAGTTCCAGGGCGGCGCGGAGCGAACCTGCTATGGACATCAGACGCGCCCCGCAGCCCCCAAACGAGAGATACTACGAGATTGTCTTTATAACTGCCCTCTTTGCCTTCGGCGTTTACCAGTCGATTCTATATTTCGGACATACGGCGGTTCCGATCTCCGATTTTCCGGCGCTTTACCAGGTGGGTCGTGACATTCTGTCGTTCCGGCTGCCCGTGCGCTTCATGCAGGCGCCCGTCCTCGGAATGCTGCAGGTGGCTCTTTCTTATGTTGTCGGGGGGCACGACCCGAATCTGAAGGCCGGCTGGCTGCTCAACGCGATACTTCACCCCTTTAACCTTGTCCTTCTGTACCTCGTCGCCAGGCAGATTGTGGGCAAAGCGGGCCTTTGGCTCGCTGTCCTGGCCATAATCAATCCGTGGGTCGTCTATCTGATGACCGAGCCTATCGTCGAAACGACGTATATGTTCTTCATACTGCTGACCTTCTACCTTATGTTCCGCCGCTCAAAATGGTGCTATCTGGCCGCCTCGATAACCACGATGGTTCGCTATGAAGGAGCTGCGCTGATTGCGGCGGCGTTTGTGCTGGATATGGCGGAGGCTAAAGACAAGCGCGCGAGGATTAACGCTTTCATCTATTCGGCCCTTGCGTGCATACCGCTGGGCCTCTGGCTGTTAGGCACTTACTTGACCTGGAGCCCGGATACGACCCATTATTTCAATGTGTGGGGCAAGGGGTATGAGAAGAGTTTCAAGGAATCGGTCGCCGAGAGGACGGGTATAGGGCTTCATTTGAACCTTCTTTGGCAGGTTGGCTTTCGGCCTTTGCTCACCTCGGCCGCAGACATCAAGGCCATGTTTAGGCTCATTAGTCCCACGGCTGCGGACGCGCGGTCGATAGAGGCGCTCTATACGATGAGCAAGGTTATCGCCGCAATCGGCGCCGGTTTCGGCGTAGTCTTCGGACTGGTCAAACGCAACTTGAAGATAATCGCGCTGTTGATATTCTTTATCCCCTATTTCCTTCTTCACGCTTCATATCCGTATCCGCTGCAGAGATTTCACACGACGATCTTCTGGATCGCGCTGCTGCTGTTCTGGTTCGGCGTGCAGAGTATGTGGAGTCTGATCGAGGGCAAGGGACGCATGCCGCGCGTAATCGTACTCGGCCTGCAGGCGCTTACGGCGGTAATAACGCTTATTTGGCTCGTTGTTTTGTTTCCCTATCTATCGAAAGTTTCATCGATCAGTCCGACGTCGGCTTCGCTGCCTTACGTCGCAATCGCGTTAGTCGCGGTCTTTTTTGCCGTTAGATTGTATATTTGCAGGGCCAAAACCTTTGCCCGCGAGCTTGCGATATTTGCAGTCGCGGCGATGCTTATCGTGTCGAATCAGTTCAGACTCGTTCCGCTCGTGAACGACGGGCAAAAGGAGGCCGAGTTCAAAAACCTGGCCGACTGGTATGCCGCCAATGCAATGCCCGGAGAGAAGATGGGGCTATATATGTCCGCAATCGTCAGGATGTTCGCGCCGGGCCACGCTGAGAACATCGTCGGCCTGCCGACGGCGGAGAATCCGACGGAATTTGTCAAGGCTTGCTACGAGCAGGACCTAACCTATGTCGTATGGGCCACGAGAGAAGGATTCGGAGACCACGCGGCTTATCGACGGATTGGGCTCGATAAGAATATAGCGCAACTGCGAGAACCGAAAGACAACGGGCCTTACAAGTTCGTCGCGCAGGTCCGCGCCAAGAGGGGATATGTGAATATATTCCGTTTGCAGAAAGGTTTTGATCCTGAGAAATGAGCTTGTCGGCTCGTTCTTTTATGGGAAAGAAATGAACGTCTTAATGCTCAATTATGAATTTCCTCCTATTGGCGGCGGGGCGGCCAATGCCAATTTGCATTTGCTCAAGGAGTATGCGGGCAAGGGCGAGCTCAGGGTGGATGTTCTGACTTCGGCTGCGAAACCGGGATTTTCCCAGGAGGAATACTCAGAGAATATTACTATCTATAAGGTGGGCCTGCATAAAAAGAGCCTCCACTTGTGGCGACGAATCGAGGTTATCGAGTGGCTCATCAAGGCGCGGGGGCATTATCGCAGGCTTGTTCGAGAGAACGATTACGACCTTACCCACGCTTTTTCCGGCTTTCCGACGGGCTATCTGTGCGATCGCGGGGCCGGGGCAATGCCTTATATAATCTCTCTTCGCGGCTCGGACGTCCCCGGCTCAAACGTCCGGCTGCAACTCGACTATAAGCTCCTCGCGCCGATCTTCAAGCGGATATGGAGAAATGCCGCTGCGCTTGTCGCCTGCAGCGAGGGGCTCAAGGTGCGGGCGTTGGAGTTCCTGCCATCGATCTCAATCGACGTTATTCCAAACGGCGTGGACCTCAATGAGTTCAGCCCGGCACCGGCGAAAGAAAAGGGAGAATGTCTGAGACTACTGACAGTGGGTCGATTGTCCGCTACCAAGAGAGTGGAAATGCTGATCGAAGCCGTTGAGATTCTCCGCAACGAAAATATCAAGATTCATTTGACCGTAGCCGGCGGCGGGGCGATGGAAGGACGGCTCAAGCAGATGATAGAGCATAAGGGACTGGGCGAGATTGTCGAAATGGACGGCAGGGTCGAGGCGGAAAATATGCCCGCGCTCTACCGGCAAAGCGATGTTCTGGTCAGCGCCACAATGCAGGAGGGGATGAGCAATGCGATGCT
>DATEBC010000514.1:0-9631 GCA_035288065.1 Sedimentisphaerales bacterium
GATTTATTCACCGATCTCTACAAGAATTTCGGAATGAAGATGCACGTCAAAGTCAACAGGGGCGCGGATGAATATAAGGGCGTCTCCATCGACTCGGCTAAGCTGGCCTTGACCTCAACCGAGCCCGATTCCGAGTATGGCAAGATGATTGAGGCGATGTACGGCGACGGATTCGACTACCGATGGGCGATTGTCGATAACCTCGCGCTCTATGTTGTCGGCGGCGATGTCGATGCAGAGATTCGCGAGTTGATAGACCGGGTCAAGGCAGGCGGACCGAAAGGAATCGCATCCGAGATTGAGTCGGCACAAGAAGCCCTTTCCGGGGGACGTGCGGGCGATTTCTTCGGGACCTTCAACTACGTCCGCATGCTCAAGATGGTCTCCGCAATGACGCGGAACTTGCCAGGCGCTGCTCCGATGCCGGAGATTGGCGTTGAAAGCAAGAGCAACCTCGCATTCACCGGCGCTTTCCGCAACGGCACACTGACGACACAAGCTGCCTTGCCCAAGGAGCACATCCGCGAGCTGGTCGCCGCCTTCATGACCATGCAGGCGAAAATGGCCGAGCAGCAGAAGAAGGCCCGGATCGAACCCGGCGAAACGGGTTCAAAGCCGCTCTTCAACGGCAAGGACCTGACCGGCTGGGAGCCGTCGGGCAACGCCAAGTGGGTCGTGGAAGACGGCCTGCTAATCGGAACCCAGGGCGAGAACAACGCTCCCGGCGACCTCTTCACAACGCAGACGTTTAAGGATTTTGAGCTGACCTGCACGTATCGCGCCGAGTGGCCCTGCAACAGCGGGATATGGTTCCGCTACCAGTCGCCGCAGAAGGCGTACCAGGCCGACATCCTCGAATGGAAGGACCCCGTGTGCTACTCAGGCACTATTTACTGTCCCGGCAAGATGTTCCTCTCGATGAACGAGGATAAACTGCTGGTCAATCGCGACGGCTGGAACACTATGAAGGTCTGTGCAAAGGGCGACCATCTGCAGGTCTGGCTCAACGGCACAAAGGTCGGCGACGTTCACGAGGGCTCCACGGATGCCGGCAAGATAGGCTTCCAGGTGCACCCCGGCGCCGAGTTCGGCCCGATGAAAATCGTCGTCAAAGAGATCCTCATCAAAGGACTGTAACGACAAGCAGGACACCTTCGGGCCGGTCGAAGTGCCCCCTCGACCGGCACGTTCTTTATTCAACCTGCGCCTCGTCCTGTATGTGGTCCTTGACCTTATACCGGGCCGCGATAGGAATAAACAGTACGGCCGTGACGGCCATCACTATCACGAAGAACCAGAAGTAGCTCGGCCCCTCCAACTTGCTTGTCCCGTCAGGGTTCTGGATGAACTCGTTGACCAGAGCCGTGAACGCGTTGCCCAGCGAGATCGAAAGCAGAAAGATGGCCATAATAAACGACTTCATCTTCTTGGGCGCCTGGGTATAAGAAAACTCAAGGCAAGTGATAGACACCATAACCTCCGCAGATGTAAGAGGGACATACGCAAGAATCAGCCAGCCGATACTGGGGGACTCGCCCTGAACAATCCTCGCCTCGATCAAAGCATTGATAACAAACGGCGTGCCCGCAACGAACAGGCCAATCCCGATCTTCCGCAGGGCCGTCAGCGGGAACACCTTGTTTATAAGCGGATAAATCAGGTATGAGAATGTTGGAATAAGAATCAGTATCATCAACGGGTTGACCGAAACGATTTGAGTCGATAGCCACTTGTGCCCGAGCCACATCCGGTTCATCTTCTCGGCCTGCAGCATCCAGGATGAGTCCATCTGGTCGAACATCGCCCAGAACGGCGCCACAAAGAGATAAATGATCGCCAGCTTCCCGATTGTCTTGAGTCCCTCGCCGCTGAAACACTCTTTAACGAACGTGAATCCGCCGCGAGGAATATGCACGAATTTCTTTCGCCCCAGCCAAAAGGTTAATGTCGCCACGACCATCAAAATGCCCGGAACGCCGAATGCCACCGTTGCATTGTATCGATCCAGCAGCTCAGGTATCAGGAGGTTGGATGCGAAGGCGCCTAAATTGATGGCGAAGTAAAACCAGCTATACATCCTCGCCATCAGGTGCTTGTTTTTCTGCCCGAACTGATCTCCGACGTTGGCCGTGACGCACGGCTTAATCATCCCTGAACCGATTGCAATGAGAATCAAACCCGCCCCGAGACCCAGGCGAGTATGATTGAACGCCATCGCACCGTAACCAAAACAGTACAATATCGAGAAAACCAGAATCGTCCTGTACTTGCCGAGCACAATGTCCGAGAGCAACGCCCCGATCAACGGGGTGAAATAGACTGCCGAAACGAACAGGTGAAACCATACCAGGCTCTGCTCCTCGGTCATCGGGGCAAGCTTGCCGGCCTGGTTCACGAGCAAATGCGTCATAAAGAAAACCAGGATGCAGCGCATCCCATAGAAGCTAAAACGCTCTCCCAGCTCGTTGCCAAGGATATACGGGATGCCCGCAGGGGTCTTTTCGGACGGCAGAGGGGCGGTTAGATATTTTGTCTTTCCCATAGTTATCCCGCTAATTCACTGAAAATTCTTCGCCATAACAGTCACGACGTATTGTAAATACTCAGACTGACCAGTCCCCTGGGGACGGCACGATAAGTCCTTATGCGACAGCAATATAGCACAGTGTGTCATTCCCGCGAAAGCGGGAATCCACTCACCCGCCACACTACTGGATACCTGCTGTCGCAGGTATGACAAGGCGAACCGGTCAGTTTGAGTAAATATGATGTCCCAACATAGTAACCGGCCTAACGGCCAATATCAAAGAAAAAACGGGTCTTTGATCATGAGGGTGTGGCCGGATTCTCTGGCTAAGCCATTCTATCGTGTCATGCTGAGTGAAACGAAGCATCCGGCTGAGAAGCGAATGAACCAATCCTGATTTGAGAATTTGCAGAGTGGGGTAGCTGTGATAGAATGTTGTGTTGTATGGACCATCGAACAAGACTGTCATTTGCGGTCTGCATATTCTTATTTGCAGGCCTCCAATCTGCCGGCTTCGCGGGCGAGGCGGGGCCGTGGCCTCAGTGGCGAGGGCCTGACGGACTTGGTGTTTCATCCGAGCCGAACCTGCCTGAAGTATGGAACAGCAACAGCGAAAACATAAGATGGAGAAGCACTATCCCGGGCCAGGGCAATTCGTCGCCTGTTGTCGGTAACGGGCGTGTTATCCTGACAACGGCATACGAAAGCCCGAAAGCTGCAAATTGGCAGACTCTCATAGCCATTTCGAGCTCGGCTCTGGCAGTTATGTATCTCATCGCGGCTACTGCCTGGTTCCCGGTGAAAGGGGCGGGCAAGGGGCAAAAAGGCGCTTCGTTCGGCAAACGTGGTTTGGCTGGATGGTTTAACACGCTGTTTGGCTGCGTTGCGTCGGTCGTTTTCATTTCTCTTGCGTTGCTTGTTACCGTCGGACGTCGGCATTGTGCATTGGTTCTCGGCAAGGTCGGGCTTTTCCTGTCGAGCCGGGGCTATCCGGATATGGAGCATCTCTTCTCGATGGATGCGGGCGTGCCGGCGGCGGTCTGGCTCACATCGGGGGGTATTGCCTCGCTCGGATTGGCTGTCGCTGTCGGTCGGCTAAAGGCGCACTCGGCGTGGCGGCTGATTGGAGGCCTGGCGGTTTTGGGCTGCGCGATCCCTTTTGTCAAGTTTGCGCCTAAGGACCAGTGGATGGAGTCGATAAAGTCGTCGGAAAAACTGGCCTTCATGCTTCCGGCGATTGTAGTGGCTTGCTGGTATCTGGTTTGTTACCTGAAAATCGAATATCAGCAGGCCGATACTTCGTCCGAAGAAAAGATTGCCGATTCTTCGGATAGACCAGCTTCGATCCTCAATAGGCTCAATCGAGTGAGGATCCGCTGGAGGCACAAGAACCTGTGGCAATTTGGGGGTGCGGCGCCTTTGTGTTCCGCGGGGTTGTTGGCGGCTTTATCCTTGCTCGTCTTCGTGCCGCCGAATTTCTTTGAAGCGCAACTGGGGATGCAGCGGGTGGTCCTTTGTTTCGACCAGGGGACGGGAAATCTCCTCTGGGAGCAGCCCGTATTCACCGCCCCTGCAGAGCGCAAACACAGCGACGCCACTTATGCCACGCCCACAGCCGCCACCGACGGCAGCCGCATTATAGTCAACTTCGGCGTCGGCGCTGCTTGCCTGGATTTCGAGGGGCGGATTCTGTGGAAAAAATGGGACCCCGGTTATCTGAAAAGCAGCCGATACGGCGCCGCCGCTTCGCCGATATTGACCGAAGATAAGGCAATCATAGTTCAGGAGGCCGAGGAGTACAGCAAAAGGCCGACGTGGATTGCCGCATTTGACAAGCAGACAAGCCTGACCCGCTGGCGGATCGAGCCGGAGAACGTGCGCGGATGCTACGCGACGGGATTATTGTATCGAGACGGCGGCAATGAGCAATTCATAGTTGCATCGCTCGGAAACGTGGCTTCTTACGATGTTCAATCCGGGCGGTTTCTCTGGATGGAAAGGATTCCCACCAACCAGCTTGTTGCGAGCATGGCCAGGTCCGGCGATTTGTTGTGCGTCGGCGGCGGCACGCACGGGCCGAACGCTACCGTAATGATGCGTCTTGTCGGTGCAAACGGACCGAGCAGGGTCAGGCAGCTCTGGCAGTCGGATTTGGACCCGCCCGGCGATTCTTCTCCGGTTATTTATGCCGGCAACCTCTTCACCGTCAACGATGAGGGGAAGATGACGTGCTTTGACGCCCTCAGCGGCTCGGTGCTCTGGAACAAACGTCTCAAAGGCGGCAGATATTTATCATCGCTCGTCGCCGGCGACGGCAAGGTCTATGCCTGTAACACGAAGGGCCTGACGACGGTGATTGCAGCACAGGCCGAATTCAAGGTAATTGCCGAAAATGACCTTAACGGGCGTTGTTACGCCTCGCCGGCCATCGCCGACGGCTGCATATTCCTCCGTATCGGCGGCTGCCTTTACTGTGTCGAAAAAGAAAAACAGTAAGCCGGAAATTCACCTGCACATCTGTGAATGCTCCTTGTTATTCTGAGCGTCCCTGAAATCGCAGACGCCGTCATTGCGAGGAGGCCGAAGGCCGACGTGGCAATCTCATACCCCTCGCTCGTGCTACGTAGCGTACTTCGCAGAGTAGCAAAGGATAGAAATAGCCGGTTTACATCTTCCGGGGAAAGCAGTAGAATAGTCGTGAAAATAATGATGATAACGGCCTTCTTGCCGAGCGTTGGTGTTGGAGCTAAGTAATGGCAGAGAAAAGCTTTAAGCTTGTTGATGTTGATGAACCGAATCTCTACCGCGAGATGTTTCCCTATACTGAGTTTCCGAAGGTCGTCTTTGACGACGAGCAAGTCGAATACGATATTCCGGATAAGGTCTGGATAACGGATACGACGTTTCGTGACGGTCAGCAGGCCCGCCCGCCGTACATGCCGGAGCAGGTGCTGCGGATATACGACTTGCTGCACGAAATTGACGGAGGCGCCGGCTTGATTCGGCAGTGCGAGTTCTTTTTGTACTCGCAGCGCGATAGAAAGGCGGTCGAGCTGTGCAAAGAGCGCGGCTACAAATATCCTGAGATAACAGGCTGGATACGGGCGGTGGCGGCGGATTTTCGGCTCGTCTCCCAAATGGGGCTGGGCGAAACCGGCATTCTCACCTCCGCCAGCGACTATCACATATTCCTAAAGCTGCGAAAGACCCGGGCCCAGGCGATGGCCGGATATCTGGACATCGCAAAAGCATCTCTCGACAGCGGCGTTATCCCGCGGTGCCACTTCGAGGATGTTACCAGGGCCGATTACGAAGGTTTTGTGCTGCCCTTTGCGGAGGCTTTGCTGGAGCTCTCAGCCGAATATGATATGCCCGTCAAGATCCGTCTATGCGATACGCTCGGTTTCGGCTTGCCCTGGCCCGGCGTCGCTTTGCCTCGAAGCGTGCCCAAGCTGGTGCACGGGCTTCGCGCACTGGGCGTCCCGGCTGAGCATCTCGAATGGCACGGCCATAACGACCTGCACAAGGTCGCGGTGAATGGAACGGCAGCTTGGCTCTACGGCTGCAGCGCAGTCAATACGGCCATATTCGGCGTCGGCGAGCGGACCGGAAATCCCCCCCTGGAGGCCCTGGTCATCGAGCACGCGCAATTGAAGGGGATGACCAAAGGCGTCAACTACGCGGCGATCACGGAGCTTGCCGATTATGCAAAAAAGGAGCTTGGGTTCGAGATTCCTGCGAACTATCCCCTGGTCGGAAGGGATTTCAATGTTACGCGCGCCGGCGTTCACGCCGACGGCCTTCTCAAGAACGAGGAGATATACAACTGTTTTGACACGGAGAGATTGCTGAATCGCCCGATCGGTGTGGCTATTACGGATAAGACCGGCGCCGCGGGCATTAAGCACTGGGTCGAGTCGCGCTACGAGATTGAAATTCCCAAGCACGACCGCCGAATAATCAAGATTAAGGACAGGATCGACGCCGAGTATGCCGCCGACAGGGTCTCTACGATTTCCGATGACGAGATGATTAAGTGGGCGTTGGAAGCCTTCGGCGATGATGTGCCGCCGCTAAGAAAGTAACAGGGAGAATTCTAAAACTGACCGTTCTTAGGTCAGACCTTAATGTAATTACAGTCTTGGCAACAAGATAAGAGCATCTGTCATTCCTGCGAAAGGCTTGCCCTGAGCGAAGCCGAATGGGCAGGAATCCAAAATACTATAAAAACAGTGGTAATCTGTGTAAATCCGTGTCAAAAAAGCAAAATCGCTCAGTTTAAGGAGAATTCACGTTTGAACGCGACCGAGAATACTGCGTCCAAAGGGCCGATCAAAGCGGTGCTGTTTGACTTGGGCGATACCCTTCTGAACTTCGGCAGAATCAAGCCGAGAGAGATCTTTGCGGCAGGGGCAAGATTGTCGTACGATTATCTCAAAAGCCTCGACCAGCCGGTCGGCGGATTCAAATGGTATTCGTTGAGGAGCCTTGTGAGCTTGCGGCTCTGCCGCTGGTTATCAGCCTTGAGGGGGCGCGATTTCGATTCGCTGGAACTGCTCAAGAAGGCCGGAACAAAAAGAGGCGTCAGGCTCACCGACAAGCAATGGGAGCATTTGACGTGGTTATGGTACGAGCCTTTGACCAAGATCGGCCAGGCGGAGCCGGGTTTGAAAGATACTTTGGCCGCGTTGAAAAACTCCGGCCTCAAGCTCGGAATTCTCTCTAATACCTTTGTCCACTGCTCCGCCCTCGAAAAACACATAGAGCAATTAGGGATACTTGATTTCTTTGACGTCAGGCTTTATTCCTACCAATTCCCCTTTCGCAAACCCGATGCTCGAATCTTCAAGATAGCCGCCGAGAGGATCGGCGAGGCCCCTCAAAACATACTGTACGTCGGAGACCGCATCGACAAGGACATAAAGCCCGCCATAAGAGCCGGCATGATTGCGGTGTTGAAGGACGCCCACACCAATTCCGGAAAGAAACTGCCGCCGGGCGCCGCAAGAATAAGTCGAATCTCCGACCTCCCGCCCTTAATCAAAAAAATCAACGCCATATCCCTCCCAAACTGATCCAACATTCCTGCGCGCCGCGACCCAACTTCGCCATTCAAAATTCGCTGTTCGCTGTTCGATATTCAACGAGCAGGGTAGGGTGTGCAACTCGTTGCACACGCTGTAGCTCCGGCAAGTGTTCTACACAGAAATCTTCATAGTGGGCGCGGCGTTTTTATGATAAAATCTCTTCATATCCGAATCACTGTTTTCATTCGTGATTGGAAGCAATAGTATGAAGCGTGCTATCATTTTCCGAATCCTTTTTGCATTGTCCTCTTTGCTGCTCTTTCAGATAGGTTTCGAGAGATTAGAGAAACGCCAGCCTGTAAAAGGCGCAGAATTGGCCGATTTCAAAGTCCAAATCCCACAAGCACCCGGCTCCCTTATCCTGTATTACCAAAAGAAAGATTGATGGAAGGCTGTCTCCCGAATCCTTTTCTCTTCCCAAAAAATACCTGACAAACAGCTTAAAACCTGATACCCTAACCCTCACAGATGCCGCATCACCCAATCGTGACGCATCTGCCGGGATATCACTATGTGAGACAAGAAAACCGTTCAACGAAATGGAGTGACAAGTGGACTTGGTGGTTACAAGTAGTGACTTTTCAGCCCCACCGAGTAAGTATGCCCCAACGATCTCCAGAAACAGGAGGCATGAAGCGCGCTCTACGAAACACGTGAACGTTCTTATTCTTTCTAAGCGAATCCAGAGGAGACATCCACCATGGAATGGACAAAGCTATTTTTAGAACAATTCGTTCAGATCATTCACTATGTCGCTTGGCCTGGCGTTGTTTTGATTGTCTTGCTTGTGTTCCGCAAGGAGCTTAGAGATGTGATTGGGCGCTTCACTGAGTACGAGGGACGACACGGAATTTTCCGGTTTAGTAAAACAAGCAAGCCACCTTCCCCAGGACCTTCAGAAGCCAGCGAAATACCTACTGAGCTGTCAAACGAAGCAAAGAGAATTTTGGCAACACTTTGGCAACGTCAAACGTACCACTTTAAGGACGATTTCACTCGCCGATGGAGCTTCCGAATTTTACCTCATGTCGACGAATATGGTATTTTCATGCAGGGATTCGCTGAACTTCTAAAGCCAGGCCTTGTAAGTTGGACCCGCAAGGATGGCCAAGCGCTTTTAACCGATAAGGGCATCGCCTACCTTAATAAGCATCCCGAAATACAAACATCTGACGACGTGTACAGATTTGACAACTAGGCCATGTGCGCGCACATTCCAGTCAAAGGGTAATCGAAGGCCTCCCCTGCATCTCCCCCAAATGCTGTACATGATATTTTTCTCCACTCAATAGCGGACCCGCTTCGCCCCTTGGGGGCCGGATTCCGGCGTGGCGTCCGTCTGGCTTCGGCTGGGGGGTGATGAAATCCCCCTTTGGGGTCCGCGGGACCGAACAGCCCCGCCGTAAGCGGCCTTCCACAATCGACTAAAAATCCGTGTCCATCAGCGTTAATCCGCCTCGGTCTTATCTTCGTGCTTGTTCGTGTTAATTCGTGGTCAAAATTCACTTGACATCAAACTTATGATATAGTATAATACTCATCAAACTAACGTAATAGAATCGCGTCTGTAAGAGAACAGAAAGCCGAACATGGCGGAAAAAAACAATCAAAACACCCATCCAGTATCCCCACCCGCCCCCGGGTCGGCAGTGAATAATCAATCATTAGTAATAAATCGCCAGGTCCCCTGTTTTCCTGATCCCCTCCAACCTGATTCCCTGATACCCCGGCCTCCTCTTGTCTCTCTGTCTTCCGCACAAGCCTCCTGTCTCCTGTCTCCTGCCCACGCCTCCTATCTCGCCCATCTTGCCAAGAATTCATCGCTATCGCGCTCCTATTCTCACCAATGTACCACTCCTCTGTACTGCAAAGGTGCATTATCTTGTTTTTTTGACAAGTTTCTGCAGGACTACCTTCATAACTCCTGCGACAGTAAGATGTTGCGGTTTGTTTTGAATTTTGAGTTTTGGTCATTTGAATTTGTTTCGGATTTAGTATTTCGGATTTGGTTGCGGCT
>DATEBC010000515.1:0-2204 GCA_035288065.1 Sedimentisphaerales bacterium
GAGCCATATCAGCCCGGAAAATTCTTTTCTGAACGCCGCCAGTCCCGATACCAGCTTTTCTATGCTAATATCGGCGTGTGGCCGGTTGATCCTGCGGAAAGTCTTTTCGTCGCCGGCATCGAGCGAGGGCAGGACGACGTCGGCCTTTGCACAGTCGCCTCGGACGTCGTCTCTGAAAAAAAGTGTGCCGTTGGTTAGAACGGTCAACGGAATATCAGTAATTTTCTTGAGAGCATCCAGGAGTTTGCCCAGTTGGGAATTGAGGGTCGGCTCGCCTGAGCCGGCGATGGTGATGTAGTCGGCTACGAGTCCGGCCTCTATTTTTTCGGTCAATTCCGCCAAGACTGCGTCGATTGATGCGTATTCGCTGCGTTCAATGGTTTTCTTTGAGGTTCTGCCGAGCTGGCAGTAGATGCAATCGAGCGTGCAGACCTTGAGCGGGACGATATCGACTCCGAGGCTCCATCCGAGCCTTCGCGAAGGAACCGGGCCGTACAGATATTTGAACTCTTTAGCCATGCTCGTTTACTTTCGTATGAGACGGAATATTTCTTTGCAGACTTTGAGCAAGTCTTCGAGCCAGTCTATGGGCATTACGGTGGCCGCGTCCGACCTGGCATTTTCCGGGTCGGTATGGACTTCGAGGAAAAGCCCATTTGCGCCGGCGGCTATTGCGGCCCTGGCAAGGACCGGGGCCATCTCGCGCCGACCGGCGGTCGCATCCCCGAGCCCGCCGGGCTGCTGGGCGCTGTGTGTGGCGTCAAAGACAACGGGCGCGCCGAGTTTCTTCATCGTCTCGATAGCCGTCATATCGTTGACTAAGCGATTATAGCCGAAGAAAGTGCCCCGTTCGGTGAGCATGATTTTGTCGTTGTCGCAGGCGCGGACCTTATCGACCGCATTCTTCATTTCGTCGGGCGAGATGAATTGGCCCTTCTTGATGTTTATGGGTTTGCCAGTCTTGGCGCAGGCGGTGAGCAGGTCGGTTTGCCTGCATAGAAAAGCGGGAATCTGAAGGCAATCGACAACCTCAGCGGCGATAGATGCCTGGGCCGGCTCGTGAATGTCGGTGGTAACGGCAAGGCCCGTTTTTTTTCGCACAGCCGAGAGGATTTCAAGACCCTTGTCCAGGCCGGGCCCACGGAAGCTGGAGATGCTGCTGCGATTGGCCTTGTCGAAGCTGGCCTTGAAGATGATCGGCACCTCAACGGCCCGGGCGATCTCGACCAATCTTCTTGCGATATCGAGACATGTCTTTTCAGTCTCAATCACGCACGGCCCGGCTATTACAAACAAAGGACAGGCCAGGCCTATTTCGATATTGCCAATAGTGAAAGAGCGGTTTTTCATAAATGTTTCACCAGTTGTCGTCTTCAGCTTACGGATTTACACAACTGCAATCGCGCACAATGATCAATAATCAATAATCAATAGTAAATAGTCAATCCCTATCTCAGCGCCCTGACGATTCGCGTTCTTATCCCGGCGGGCTTGGCCCCTTCGGGGACCATAACATTCACCGCATTCGGGATCACGGTGATGTGCGCCGGCAGAGGCGGTCCGGGGTCACCGTCGATCTGCGTGAAGATGTCGCCGTGTTCCGAGCATATGTCGATGTCTTTGCCCTGGCGGTAAATCACGTCGCTGCTCTTTGAATGGCCCTTGAAGAGCGTCCTAATCGAGTGCCTTGCGAGGTGTCTGCGAGAGGCGCATTTATAGATGCAGACGTCGAGCAGGCCGTCGCCGAAGTCGGCGCGTTCGAGTATCTTCAATCCGACGGAGTATCTCGATATGTTGCCGACGAAGACGAGGCCCTGGCCGTCGAAGATTTCCTCGCCATCGACCCGGACGTTCATAGGTCTGAACTTGTATTCCGAGAGGCTTCGCCATATCGGCCAGAAATAATCGAGGTGAGTGATGTGCCCGGTGCGCCGGCGGTGGACGCGATCGACGACCTGGCCGTCGAATCCGAAGCCGGCTATCGAAGTGAAGCATCTATCGTTTACCCTGCCCAGGTCCAGGGGCCTGGTATATTCCGCCTCGAATGCCCTAATCAGCGTCTGCAATTTCTCGTCGAAGCCGAGTTCGCTTGCGAGCAGGTTCTCGGTCCCGTGCGGGACCATCATCAGCGGCTTGTTGGTTCCATCGAGTCCGTGGGCGACTTCCCTGATGGTGCCGTCGCCGCCGACGGCGACAATCAGCGT
>DATEBC010000516.1:0-3809 GCA_035288065.1 Sedimentisphaerales bacterium
AGTAGAAGCCGAGGCTTCTTTTGATGAGTCTCCACAAGCTCATGCCCGGCCCCTCTCGGTCAACACGCCCTCCCTCAGCTCCAGGACGGGCCCGATTCGCTCGGCCAGGCTCAACGAGTGCGTTACGACAATCACCGTCACCTGCTCGCTGCGATTCAGCTCGACGAGCAGGTCGGCTATGTTGTGCGATGAAGCCTCATCCAGCGAGCCGGTCGGCTCGTCGGCCAGCAGCAGTCCGGGTCGATTTATCAAGGCCCGCACGACCGCCACACGCTGGCGTTGTCCCCCGGAAAGCTCGCCGGGTCGATGCCGCAAGTGCTCGGCCAGTCCCACGCGCCGGAGCAGGGCCTCGGCTCTTTCCAGGAGCTGCTTCTTTGAGGAGCGGTTCTTATCGACAAGCGTCGGGACCAGGACATTTTCGAGCACGGTGCACTGGGCCAGCAGATGATGCAACTGAAAGACGAAGCCGATTTCCTGATTGCGAACTTGGGCAAGCTGGACATCATCCATCTCGGCAAGGTCTCTGCCCTTGAATAGGACCCTTCCGGCTGAGGGTCGGTCAAGCCCGCCGATGATGTTGAGCAGCGTGCTTTTGCCGCTGCCCGAAGGCCCGACGATCGCAATAGACTCGCCCTGTTCGAGTTTGAGCGTTATGTCTTTCAGGACGCAGAGACCCTCTCTTTGGCCCGGCGATTCGTAGTTTTTCGCCACATCAACGAGTTCCAGCATAATCATCCTCGCGGGAGTTTCTTTATGATTTCTTCATATATACGCACGGTTTCGCGGGCGGTTTTTTCGACGTCGAATTTCCGCTGCACCACCTCTCGGCCCTTGCGGCCCAGCTCTTCGGCATAATCGGGGTCAAGCAGCAATCGCTCAATGGAACGTGCCGGCTGGCCCGTATCATCGGGGTCGTAGAGCAAGCCGCCTCCGGTGGTCTCCAGCAGTTCGGGGAAAACGCCGATCGCCGGCTGCACTGCCGGAACACCGGCGGCAAGGGCCTCCAAGACATATAGCCCGTAAGCGACGGGCTGCTTTTCCGGCACGCACAATAGCGACAGGCTGCTCAAAAACGCCTGCTTGGCGTCACGGTCGAAATCCGTGAGGAACTCGACGTCGTCACTCAAGTCGCAAGAATCCAGCCGTCGTCTGATTTGCTTCAAAAAGGTCTTATCCCCTCCGTCATGTCCGCCGGCTATTCGCAGTTTGGCGGTTTTCAGTTTTTCGTTCTTCTTAAGTGTAATGAAGGCTTCAACCAGGGTATCCAGACCCTTTTCCGAACATGTCTGCGAAAGAAATCCGATGGTCGGCTTTTGGGGCCGGCTCTGTCGCGGCCCATATCCCTCCAGCGAAATACCTGCATAGCCGACACGCACACGATCCGTGTCGAGTCCGAGCCTTTGCTGCATAAAATCGCCGTAGTATTTGCTCACCGCGAGAAAGGCGTCTATATCCTTCGCTCGCTCGGCGACTATTTGCCAGGCCTGCTCGGAATACGGCCTCGCCAATCCATCAAGAAACCCGTGCTCATCCTGAAGAAGGCACACCAGCGGAGTGTTAAGCTTCTCTTTGATGCGCCTTGCCAACCCGACCAGCAGTATGTTGGACAGGCAGATTACGTCTGCCTTGTTGTCTGGGGCGCTGAGCCATTCGACAAGCCTGTCAAGCTCTTTAATCTGCCGGCCCTGCTCGCCCCGGAGCATCGAAATCGTGGTCATTCCAAGGTCACGCGCACTGGTCATACCCGTCTTGCCGGCGACCCAGCCTAAAAGGCCGGGCGAATCGAACAGCCGATCGATCCACCGTGGCGTCTTTCTAAAGAGCGAGAGCTTCTGCTGTAGATAAACGTTTACGCCGCCGAAGAAGATGGGCGCGTTACAAACCGGCTCGCTTTTTCCGACCCCTGAAGGGCTGACGCCTTGGGGGCGGGCCTGCAAGGGCAGGTACAAAGGCGCCATTATCACATCGTGCCCGAGTTTTCGCATCGCGCGGACCAGGGCGATATCGCGCAGACAATTCTCGCAATAGAATCCTCCGCCCGATCCCGGTGTTATCTGCACAATCCTCATCTATGCTGCGCCTCCAGTTTAGGCACTCCAACAAAACTCGACCTGTCATTCCGAGCGAAGTCGAGGAATCTACTCAAACAGCCTCGCGAAGCGGTTCCTCACCTTGAATTCAGGTTTTGTTAGGGCCCCTTAATCTTTTGCATGAAAAGCATATAAATAGCCGTCGTCGCTGCCGACCACGATCATCCCTTGGGCGACGGCGGGCGAGGATGTCACGGGCCTGCCTATCTCGTACTCCCAGACCTTGCCGCCGTCGGAGAGCCTGACCATATACAGCCGCCCGTCCTCGGCGCCGACGACGACCTTGTCGCCGCAGATCACAGGGGAGCTATCGACCTCGCCCAATGCCTGAAACGTCCACACCGCTTTGCCGCTGTCTCTCGCGACGCAGTGCAGGCGTTTATCCCTGGCCCCGAATACGACGAATTCCTCGCCCACGGCTGGCGAGGAGAAAATGGCGTCCTCGCACTTGTATCTCCAGAGAATCTCGCCGGAGGTAATATCGGCCTTTATGAATTCGCTGTCGTAATTGCCGACATACGCCTGCCCGTCGAGCAGGGCGGCGGAGCCGGCGATATAGGCGCTTGTTTCGATCTGCCTGACGCCGGCGCCGTCGGCGGTGGAGACGACGTGAATCATGGCATCGCATCCGCCCAGTACGGCCTTTCCGCCGGCGACGGCCGGGGCGCCGTTGACATAATTGCCGGTTTCGTACTTCCAGACGACTTTGCCGTCGGCGGAATTCAAGCAGTGCAGGAAATTGTCGTGGCTGCCGACGAGTATCCATAAGTCGCGTCCGTCCGACGAGCGGGTCCAGTTGGCTGCGCCGGCTATCTGCGAATCGGTTTCATACTTCCATCGCAGTGAGCCGCTGTTGGCGTCAATGGCGAAGAGAAATCCATCCAGCGCTCCGACATAAACCGAGCCGCCGACCACAAGAGGCGCCGCCTCGATAGCGTCGCTGGTGTGGTATCGCCAGATTTCTTCTCCGGTCTCTAAATCAACAGCATATACATTCGCATCGCTTGAGCCGATATAGACGGTGCCGTTTTCAATTGCCGGGGAGGACTTTATCTGATCGCCCGTCTTGAATTTCCAGGCCGGCGACATTGAATCCGGCAGGGTCCCCGCGGCCCTTCCCAGGAGGCCCTGGCCTCCGCGAAA
The DNA here is from genome assembly GCA_035288065.1 of Sedimentisphaerales bacterium. Taxonomy (GTDB): domain Bacteria; phylum Planctomycetota; class Phycisphaerae; order Sedimentisphaerales; family Anaerobacaceae; genus JAFGCD01. The sequence continues at coordinate 3,234 of DATEBC010000516.1, forward strand.
CGTGGGCCAGCTATTCTGGGCCGGAGCTGTTGCCTGCGGTTGCTCCCGCACCGAAACATCTTTGGTCGAACCAACATCTTCGCGGCGGACTATCAGGACCGCACTGATTATGCAGGCTGCGATCATCGCAGCAACAGCCGTACCTCGCTTGATCGCCTCAACCACAATTCGGCTCCATTGTTGGAAATCAGCTTCATCATCAATTAAGCGCAGGATCAATAATAACGGATTTGGTCGGCGGGGGCAATAGGCCACCGCTGCTGTCTAACGGATAACGACGATGCGGGTGCGGTTGGACGTGCACAGATCGCGAGATGAGGAATGTGAAGCAAACAGGAGCGATGATGTGTACGTGTTTAGGCGAAGAACTGCATTACCAGCGGCGTCGCAGAACACGGGCTTCCAGCCCGTGCGACCACGGCGACGGCGGTAACCCCCAACATAAATTTGGGGGCTTGCCATCCGCCTGGGCGGATTCGGTCCAAAACCGCAAGTCCCGCAGGGGACGGCTTGCGCCGCCCCCAGGTTCATCCCCACCAGTCCCGCAAGGGACGCCTTACGGCGGGGCCCGTGGGG
>DATEBC010000517.1:0-4873 GCA_035288065.1 Sedimentisphaerales bacterium
ACATTGCAGCAAGAAGCAAAGGCATGGTATCGTAAACGGAATGCCAATCAGAAAGCTGTGGACTGGCAGTTTACCAGCGATGACGCAAGGGTTAAGTTGAAGAAATTGTACCCACAAATTCAAATGTTATGAGGTACTAGTAGTCTGTATCAGGTTAAATGCAGAGTGTCATTGCGAGTCCGCCAAAGGCGGACTGGGGACGACGAAGCAATCTCGCGAAAGCATGAGATTGCCACGAGCCACCCTCGGTGGCTCTCGCAATGACAACCCGGCAAATGTTACAAACTGCTGGCCCTTGCATTTGTTCAGTCTTGCGCGTCTTTTCGCAGTGGTGAAAGGCTCCCTCGTGTGCGCCTATACATAGGGCCTTGAAAAAGCTGTTTCTGAGTTCAAGTCGCTCAATGGGGCATTCTGGGGCGGGCACGTACAGAGCGGGGGTTTCCCACGGACAGTCCCATAATGCCGGCATTGGCCGTGCTGGAGGCGATTTGACGGCGGCGAACTTATCGGGCGTATTAAGCGTACTGTATGTGCTTAGCCGAACAACGGCATTGGCGGCGGCGTCGCAGGGCACAGGCTTGTCCGCCACAGGCGGACCTGCGGCATGCGACCACGGCCAAGCCCCATGTGCGGCCCTGCCACCAAGAGATTCCACGACGCCAAAGACGTACAGTGTACAGTTTTTCGGCTCAAGACTGGGGGTAACATAGGCGTTTTGGGGCGGCTTTGTTAAAGCTATGTTCTTTATTTGCCGATACTTATGTTATAGACGACGATTAGCTTTTGCCGGCCGGCTGCGGGCGGCGCACTTGGCGACGAATATCAGTCGGTCGGACAGGTTGCTTTGAAGCATGCTGAATGCAGCGGGTGCTGTACGTGTTTTTTTTGCGCATCCGAGGGGGACGGAGTCCGTTTTTCAATTGATTATTTGCTATTGATTATTGATTATTGATTATTTACTCCGCCGAGGGCGGATTTGCGATATTGATTCAGCCCCGCCACGGGCGAGCTTTCAGCGCGGCGGATTCCGTCGCGGGCGGATCTGCGACTGCGATATTGGCTATTGAACGGCTTGCCGCTGATACTTGGGGGGATTGTTTCCGGGGTTTGATATGAAGGCATTAGTCACCGGTGGCGCTGGTTTTATCGGGTCTCATTTGGTTGAGCGTCTGCTCGAAGACGGCTTCACGATATAAGAATAATGTATAAGATAGAAGGAGTTCTATTATGAGTACAGAAGAGATTTGGAAAGAGTATGATTACATCTTCCAGCTTGAGCGGGAACTGAACAGGACCCGGTGGACGGTATTTACTGCTTTTCTATCGGTCAGCTTCATTATGGCAGGTCTTGTTTTGAAGGAATTCTCCGCACTGGGGCCACTGCTTGCGAAGTGTGGGATAACGTTTGGCTGGCTCGTCTTTATGGCCGGTTTCTATCACTACTGGTGGTTTCACAAAAGAGCACATGACCTGCGGGATCGCATATGTGACCTGGAAGAAAAGCTCTCAATCAGGGTGTTCCGAATCCGCACCACTAGACCTCAGTTCCATGGAATAAAGATATATTACCACTGGGCTGTTGATGCGATGGCAGTGGCCTACAGCCTGATGCTGGGGCTCGTACTCTTCAAATAGTCTGCAGACTGTACCGCATTTTGAGAGCATCATGTAACAAGTAAAGTCAGCTTGACAGAAGTTTAGCAGGCGTAAAACTCACACAGATTACCTTTTCGGGTATCTATTATTGGGACTTACGGTGAAAGCACTTATTACAGGCGGGGCAGGCTTTATTGGCTCTCATCTGGCCGAGCGGTTGCTCAGTAATGCTAATAAGGTAACTGTTATTGATAACCTTAGCACGGGGAGTCTTGCAAACATTGAGGCATTTGAGAGTGCTGCGGGGTTCGATTTCGTCGAGGGGGATATCCGGGACGGCGAGCTGATGACGAGACTCGCTGAAAAGAGCGATGTTATCTTCCATTTGGCGGCGGCTGTGGGTGTGCAGTTGATTGCGGACGACCCGGTTCACACTATCGAGACGAATATCGGGGGCACAGAGACTGTGCTCGAAGCGGCGAACAGGTTCGGCGTTAAGACGCTGATTGCGTCGAGCAGCGAAGTTTACGGCAAGAACGAGGCCGTACCCTTCGGCGAGGAGGACGACCTTGTATTCGGCAGCACGGGCATGTCGCGCTGGGCTTATGCGTGCAGCAAGGCGATAGACGAATTTCTGGGGCAGGCATTTTATCAGCAGTTCGGGTTGTGCGTTGTGATCGCGCGGTTCTTCAATACGATCGGGCCGAGGCAGACGGGGCGGTACGGGATGGTTGTTCCGCGATTTGTGACTGCGGCGCTGCGGAATGAGCCGGTGCGAATATATGGAAGCGGCAAGCAGAGCCGTTGCTTTTGTTACGTGGGCGACCTGGTCGAGGCGCTGGTGGGTCTTATGAGCTGCAAACAGGCGGCGGGAAGAGTTTATAACATCGGCTCGAACGAAGAGATAAGTATAGAGGGGTTGGCCGGGAAGATTATCGAGATGACGGGCAGCAAGAGCAGGAAGGAATTCGTATCTTACGAAGATGCTTACGGCAGGCCTATCGAGGATATGATGCGGCGGGTGCCGAATATCGAGCGCATTCGGGGGACAATTGGGTGGCAGCCGAAGACGAGCCTGACGGAGACTTTGGAGAAGATTATCGAGAGTCTTAGGGGGGCTGCGAAGACCTGAGTTCAGAATAGGAGTCCGCTTCGCCCTTTGGGGCTTCGCGGGGCAGTTGAACAGATTCCTCGACTGCGCTCGGAATGACATACCCGCGCTTGGAGTGACATACATTCGCTCGGAATGACATACATATATGCGAACGACACTAAGCAAGTGGGATTACCTGATAGTCACTGCGTCTAATGCTCTGCAGGCTTCGGCTTACGAGTCTCAGTTGGCCGTTCGTCGTGGGCTGGGCCTATTGAGTGACGTTCGTGAGGTTATGGTTGTCCCGGATCCTGGAGATAGGCGGGTGGGCAGCGGCGGCAGTACGCTTTACTGTTTGATGGAGGTGCTTTCTCGCCGTTTGGGGCGGAAAGTGCGAACGTCCGGTCCGGAGAATTGGCTGAGCATCTTGCGGGAGCTGCGGATTTTGATTGTTCATGCGGGAGGCGATTCGAAGCGTTTGCCGGCTTACGGTCCTTGCGGGAAGATATTCGTGCCGATTCCAGGCGAGAGCGACGGGGCACTTGGTTTGACTTTGTTCGAGAGGCAGTTGCCGATATATCTGGGTTTGCCTGAATTGCCGGCGGGTGTGGGGCAGGTGGTGATAACGTCCGGGGATGTTATGCTCAGGTTCGATCCGGAGGAGGTGAGGTTTGCGGCGGAGGGAGTAACAGGGCTGGGCTGCTACGCTCTGCCTGCTCAGGGGAGCAGGCACGGGGTGTTCTGCGTTGGCGACGGGGATGCGGTGCGCCTTTACCTGCAGAAGCCGGCTGTCGCCGAACAGAAGAAGAGGGGGGCGATAGATGCTTACGGGCAGATTTGCCTGGATATCGGGGTGATGAATTTCGATGCACGGACGGCTGTTAAGATGCTTGAGGTTTTCGGCGCTCGTGCGGGGGGACGGGGCTGCGGGCTGACTTTGGGCGGCGAGATGGGCGAGGCGGTGCTTAGCCGACGGCTGGATTTCTACCGCGAGATATGCTGCGCGATGGGCAGCGAGGCGGAGAAGTCGGAGCACGCCAGGTCAGCACAACAGGCCGGGTCAAAATGGCCGAAGACTTTGTTGGGCAGAGTTTTCAAGGCTTTCTCGGGAGTGCCTTTCAGCGTAAGGCTTTTGAAGCGGTGCGACTTTCTTGACTTCGGGGCGAGCAGGTCGGTTATCGAGAGCGGGGGGCGGCTGGTGCAGGAAGAGCGGGGGCTGTCGTCGGTGCAGAGTCTGCTTGATATCAACAATGAGGTTTTGCCCGGCGGTTCCGTGAAGGGGACATCGTGCTGGGTTGAGGGCTGCCGAACGAGCGATCGCGGTTCTTTGATTTCGATGTCAGCAACGTTGGGCTTACGATAACTGTTTGTTAGCAACGAAGAGAACCACAGATTGCGCAGATTTACTTGGCGCGGCTTCGCTTCGCTCAGCCGCAACCAAAACAGCATTATACTCTCCAAGTGGCCGGCTCTTATGCAGAATAGTCGCTTGGGTGATTATGATGTGCAGCCTCCAGTGAACCTGGAGTTTAACGCTTTGGGGCCACCGGCATATTCCTCAGCGGCGTCACGGCACAACATGCCGGAGGCCCAAAGCGGCAAACTCATCGGAAGGTTTCCGAGGAGCAGAATCATCATAGCTACCGTAACCTCAACAAGTTAGTTATGTCGGGTGTAAAAAACGTGCAGAAAAAACAAGAAGTTGACGGCTTGTAGTACAGATTTTTGGTTGTGGATTCCCGCCTGCGCGGGAATGACAGAAGAGCGGGAATGACAGAAGAGCGGGAATGACAGACTGCAAACGGTGATTCTGCCAGAGGCTTTTGAGGAATAGGGAATATTATGAAAAAGGCTTTGATTACGGGTATTACTGGGCAGGATGGTTCTTATCTGGCTGAGCTGCTGCTTGGGAAGGGGTATCAGGTTTGGGGTTTGATTCGGCGGAGCTCGTCGTTTCATACGGGGAGGATCGACCATATCTACCGGGACCCGCATGAACATCCGAGACTTCGATTGGTCTATGGAGATTTGACGGATGGAAACAATCTCTGTGCAATCATAGGGGAGATCCAGCCGGACGAGGTCTATAATTTGGGGGCGCAGAGCCACGTTCGCGTGAGCTTCGATATGCCTATCTTTACGGTTGATACGGACGGACTTGGAACGCTTCGAGTGCTGGAGGCG
>DATEBC010000518.1:0-2524 GCA_035288065.1 Sedimentisphaerales bacterium
CTTCCGAGGGCGGAACATCTCGTAATGTGGTCAATGAGGGCTCGCTTCCGTCCTCGTCCGTTCCGAACCAAGTCCATTCCATGCCGTCCAGGGACCAGAAGAAATCGACTTTGGTGATCGGGTCGCACGGGTCTTGGGGGATAATTTTGACGGGAACCATCTCCTCGGGTCCAAACCAGCGGTGCCACGGCTCGGGATTGAGCCACTCGGTCACGACAATCACCGGCGGCTTTGTCGCCTCGCCGGTGATGACAAACGCCATATCGTGCAGCCGGGGCGCGAAGTCGCCCGTGTTAACCGGCTGCCAGAGCTCGCCGGCGTCCGGATTCTTAGACCACATCGCAGGTGATCCCCAGAGAAGCCCCGCCGAAGAGTTCTTAGAGGTCTTCCAGCCGACCTTAGGAGTCGGAGGCGTCAGAACTCTGACGACAAGCCAGTAGGTTTCGCCTTTCTTCTGCTCAAATGGGTCCGGAATCTGCGTTATGTTGACCTGGTGATAGACATTATGGTCATTGGGCCGGGGAGGCAACGTGTCACTCGGACAATCCCACCCCTGCAGACCGGTGTCGTAAGGGGCAACGAAATTCACGGCGCCGCCGCCGCTCCACGTCCATAAGCGAGCACCTGGGATACCGCCGGCATTACTCCAGATGGATACGTCCGCCATCAAGCTGGCCAGGTCGAACATTTGGCCCCGTTCGACGGAGAACCAGATATGGATATCCGTAATCTTACCAGACTCGGTGCACATGAAATCATCGGCTACGTGCTGGTCCACGACGCAGATGTCCCACCCTTGCGGATCGGGCAGTTGGGGATAGTGCATTTTGTACGGGTCGCCGGGGCGCCAGTCGGCCCGTACTGCGGGCGCTATGCTAAGCAACATACATAGCACAAGTGCCCACAACAGTCTTCTGTTCACAGGTTTCATAATGTAGCCTCCAAAAAAAGAGCCATTCCTTTGCAGTAGAAAAATGAATTAGCTATACATCATCCCGCGGCGACAGCCGCGATTTACTCCGTGCGATTGGCGCAGAGATTCCGCGTGAGCGTCGGACGCAACGCCCGATAAAGGGAAAGCATTGATGACAACGTGACACCATCACAGGCGCTCCTCAGGTTGGTGTACGGTCTTACAATATATTACACGCTTACGATTATACAACCAGAACAGTCCAATATACAAGAAAAATTCCAAAAAAATCAACAATTCCGCTCAGAACTTGACCACTCTACCGCCGTACTCCACTACGCTATGCGGCTTGCCTGCAATCCCGGCCAAATTGCGGCGTAGCTAAGTCTTTTTATATCAAGGAGATACGTTCATACCGCCGCAAGCCCCGGCGAGGTTTTCTCATTCTTGATAAACCTTGTTCGGGTCGTAGATTTTTTCCGCGATGAATTCGAGGTCGTTTTCGCTATTTTTCTTTAAGGCCCGATAAAAGCACGATTGGTAGCCAACATGGCATTGGCCCTGCTCAACGGTTACTTTGAGAATGAGACAATCCTGGTCGCAATCGACGAGTATCTGCCGCACTTTCTGGATGTGTCCGCTTTTCTCGCCCTTTTTCCATAGTCTCCGGCGGGATCTGCTGAAATACGTTGCATAACCGTTTCTAATGGTTAAATCGAGCGCTTCGCGATTCATATAGGCAACCATCAGGATCTGCCCCGTATCGGCATCCTGAGCAATGGCCGTAATAAGGCCCTTTTCGTCAAATCTTGGCGTGAACTCCAGCCCTTCTTCGACGCTTGTGCTTGCAGACATTTCTTGCGGCCTCCTAAATCGTTATTCTTAGCTGCTTGCCAGCGTAGGTTGTAACTGTTATTATCGACGAAAACAAGGCCTTGTATAAGAGAAAGTTGACTTAGTGGCTGACGGGAAGGCTGACAGAAGAAGGCGCGTATTGCTGGCGGTCCGCATCTCGGTGGTCGTCGGCGGTCTCATACTTGCGGCAATCTGGGTCTTCAGTGAACAGATATGGACTGACCTCAAGGGCGCATTTGCGCGGATGGACTTGTGGGTCTTTGCATGTGTTTTCGCCGTATTCTGCGCCGGCGAGCTCGTTGTGGGGCTGCGGTGGTGGCTCTTGTTGCGGACTCAGGGGGTATTCATCGGTTTCTGGGCGGCGGTCAGGTTGTATTTTCTGGGCTGGTTCTATAACAACGTTATGCCGGGCTCCGTCGGCGGGGATTTGATTCGGGTATGGTACGTTACAAAGCATACGGAGAAGAAATTCGAGGCCGGCCTGAGCGTCTTCGTCGATAGGGCTATAGGACTGCTCGGTACGCTGATAATCGCATTTTTCTTTTATTTTGCCTTCCTTTGGCCGGAGAAGATCCCGTTAGTCGCCGCGGTGTTTCGGCACTGGTGGTTTGTTTTACTGGCGGCGGGGGCTCCTGTCACAGCGCTCTCGGCGCATCCGCGGGGCCGGAGGCTGATGAGGTTGATTTGGAGCAGCCTCTGCAGCGGATGGAAGAAGCTGGTCAATGCGGGCAGGCTTTACGGCAGAAAACCTCTTAC
>DATEBC010000519.1:0-7131 GCA_035288065.1 Sedimentisphaerales bacterium
CCCGGCAGATGCTCCGCCGCCGGGCGCGGGCCGAATGACAAGACACCGGAAGAGGGAAAATCCAAGGTCTCCGGTGAAATTGTTTCTTGGGGGGCATAAGGGCTCAGGACCAGCTTCCCCTGTCAACTATCCAAAACCGTCCAACAAAGGGCAAATCCCTCCCTGCCGGCAAAGTCGCAGACGCGCCTGTGGCGGGAATCGAGCATCCGGAGTCAACCATCCGTTGTCCGTCGTCCGCCCTCTACACTCTTGCCGCCCAAATCCCGATTCCCCGGTCCCCTGATATCCAGACTTCGCGCCCCCGCCAGGGGCCACTTAGGGCTTGGCGCCTTCGCGGCCTATCCGGTCGCCCCGTGAGGGACAAGCTCACGCCTGCCCCGTGGGGGCTCCCGGCTTGTCTGTCCTCTGTCGTCCGTCTCTCTTTCCTTCTGCGGCAGTGTAAATCAGTGTCAACTTGTGCCGTGGGTATCCCTATGGGGCCGTGGGTCCGTCCCGAAAAACCAGCCCGGCCAGTCAGATTTCTTCTACATTCTTCTCAGCCATCAGCTATTTGAGCTGTGAGGTGAATTTGTAGGTTCCCGATCCTACGGCGAATACTGCTTTGCCGTTCTCTGCTTGGAGGAATCGGACTTGAGCCCTGCCATCTCCCGCGGGACCTTCGGCTTTGGCTATGTCGCGGCCGCTCTCTTTTACGCTCTGGACATTCGCAGCCGGGACATAGACCGTTGCGGTCGTATTGGCGGGGATGGTGACGTTCAGCGTGAAGTTATTATCGTTTATCTTCCAGTCGCTTACGATTTTGCCGTATATCGAGTCGTAGCTCGCCTTTGTGTATGTAAATCCGCCGGCCCCAGGGGTCAGGGCCGGTTTCGGCTCGATTCGGATGCGTTTGAAGCCGGGGCCTTCGGTATCTATCCCGGCGACGGTATTGAAGAGCCATCGCCCCACCGAGCCGAAGGCATAGTGGTTGAACGAGTTCATTCCGGGGTCCTGGAATCCCTTTTCGTCGGTCCAGCCGTCCCATCGCTCCCAGATTGTGGTCGCGCCGTTCTTGATGCTGTATCCCCAGCTTGGGAAGGTGTCCTGGTTGAGCAGGCGGTAGGCGATGTCGAGGTTGCCGGTATCGGTCAGCGTGGGCAGCAGGTAGCTAAGGCCCACGAACCCGGTCGAGAGATGCCAGTCTCTCTTCTTTAGGTCCTCAATAAGGTATTTGGCAGCGGCGGGACGCTTATCCTCGGGCAGCAGGTCGAAATACAGGCCGAGCAGATAGCAGGTCTGCGTTTCGCCTTTGATCTTGCCGTCCGCCGAGACATAAGCCTTGTTGAAGGCCGCTTTGATCTGGTCGAAGAGTTCGTTGTACTGCTTGGCGTCGTCCGCCTTTCCGATAGCGGCGGCCGTCTTGGCGAGCAATCGGGTGCTGTATGCGAAATAGGCGGTGGCAATAACGTCTTTCGGCGTATCGGAGCCGATAGAGACCCAGTCGCCGTAGCCATAAGCAGGCCGCAAGAGGTCCTTGCTATTGGTCTTCAGATACGCGATCCATTTGGTCATCGATTCGTAGTGCCGCTCGATGACTCGGGTATCGCCATAGACCTCGTAGATCGTCCAGGGGCAGATAACGCCTGCGTCGCCCCAGGCGGGGACGCCGGAGCCCATTGCCACTTTGTGAGGCGCTACATCCGGGAATGCGCCTTCGGGGGTCTGGGCGTCTTCGAGGTCGATGAGCCATTTTGTGAAAAATGCGGAGACATCCATATTATACGTGGCGGTGCGGATGAATATCTGTGCGTCGCCGGTCCAGCCGAGCCGCTCGTCCCGCTGGGGGCAGTCGGTCGGTATCTCGATGAAGTTGCCCCGCTGCGACCAGACGATGTTGCTGAAGAGTTGATTGATCATCGGATTGGAGCACTCGAACGCCCCTGCCACCGCCGTATCGGAGTGGAGGACAACGCCCGTAATCGCATCTGCTGAGGGCGTGCCGGGATAGCCGGTTACTTCGACGTATCTAAAGCCGTGGAAGGTGAATTTCGGCTCCCAGACTTCGGCGCCACAGCCGCAGAGAGTGTATGTATCGGTGCAGCGGGCCTCGCGCAGGTTTGTGGTGTATATCGTGCCGTCGGGGTTGAGCATCTCGGCAAACCGCAGGACGACCTTGTCGCCCTCTCGGCCCTTGACTTTCAGCCGGACCCAGCCTGCGAAGTTCTGGCCCATATCGAAGACGAAGACTCCCTGTTTCGGCTCTGTCCGCTCTATGGGCTTTATCTCCATAATCTTTTTAACGGTTACACCCGGATACGGCTCGATTTTGGCTTCGATTTTGTCCGTGACGGCTACAGGTCTCCATTTAGAATCGTCGAAGCCGGTGCGGTCCCAGCCTGTTAATTCCATTCGGGCGTCGTAAGTCTCGCCCATAAGGAAATCGGCTTCGATGTGCGGTCCATAAGCGGCCTTCCAGGATTTGTCGGTAACGATGAAATCTTTGGCTCCGTCGGCGTATTCAATTTCGAGCTGGGCCAGGAAGCGCGGCTTGTCGCCGTAGTGCTCTCTCTTCTTGCCGAAGCCGATGTATCCGGCGTACCATCCGTCGGCGAGGATGGCGCCGATGGCGTTGCCGCCGGAGTCGATAAGGTCGGTAACGTCATAAGTCTGGTAGTAGAGCCGTTTGTTGTAGTCCGTCCAGCCGGGCGTGAAATAGTCTTCGCCGACTCGCTCGCCGTTGATACGGAGCTCGTAAAGGCCTAGGGCCGAGGCGTAAACGATGGCCCGCTTAACGGGCCTATCGACCTTGAAATCGGTGCGAAGATAGGGCGGCGGGGGCAGGACCAACTGAGGCTCGTGGACCTGGCCCCAGGGTCCGCCGCCGGCCTTGGCGATGGGGTTTGCGTTGGCCCAGGAGCTGTCGTCGAATTCGGGATTGAACCAGCCTTCGGAGGCCTCTTGGGCGGCCTTGAAGGATTGGTCGATAGAGAGGGTTTGGTGTTCGCCGTTTTCAAACTTGATGAAGAGCCTTCCGCCGAGTCCCGCGGGATTGGGGGCGTCGCCCTTGTTCTCGACGGCGATTGCCAGTGTATTCTGCCCGGGCTTGACTTTGTCGGTTATATCGAATGTGTAGGTCGGCGTCCAGCCCTGGAATTTCTGAACGACTTGGCCGTTGATGTAGAGCTTTCCTTCGTTGTCGGCGATCAGCCTGATGCGTGCATTCTTAATCTTTTGGCCCGGCGGAATCTCGAATGTCCGCCTGAAGTAGCGGGTGCCGACGGGGACGTTCTTCGTGCCGTCCTCGCCTGGGAGCCAGACCCAGTCGCAGCCTTCGAGGTTGAGCAGGTCAATCTTCGTGTATCCTTCGGATTCAGCGGGCGGATCGGCGTCGCAGCCTATGGGCTTTGCCCACCAATCCTGCGGGCTGAGCAGACCCATAGTCCAGGTCGCCGGGGCGCTCCAGGGCGAGACGCTGCCGCTCTCATCCCAGATTCGGACTTTCCACCAGCATCGCTGCCTGGCGGCAAGGCCCTTGCCGCGGTATTCGATTTGATTGCTTTGGTCGGAGAGGACCTTGCCGCTGTCCCAGAGATTGCCTGAGTCGGAATCGAGCTGTTCCCTGCCGTCGGCAACGAGGACCTGGTACGCGGTCTGTGCCCGTCCGCGTCCCCGCGCATCCATAACCCAGCTCAATCGCGGGTTCGAAGCACCGATGGCCTGCGGATTGCTGAGGTATTCGCACCTTAAATTGCGGGCGTCGGCGCTGTCTTCATCAAGAGTTGCGCATCCGCCCGCGGCGAGCATCGTCGCCGCGACCACTATTGAAATGATTGCGATTCTCATTTTTCTACTCCGTTAAAGATACTATTGTTACGGATCGAATAATTTCGGTGTGCAGTGCACACCCTACCGGTCTGTTATTAGGAATCGAAGCCGAAGGGATTTAAGCACAAAGGCTCGCCAAAGGCAAGCATCTTCTTGGCGAACCTCGGGGCGGTATGGTTCGTCAGTCAATAGGCAATACAATATCCGGATAATTATAAACAACATTAACATGCCTCAAAAAAATGCACCGCACACCTTTAATTCTCCCCTCAGACCTTTAATTCTCCCCCAAGATAACAAATTGGGAAACTGGAAAATTAAGAAACTATGAAAGCCAGATGCTCGGAGGCGATGTGTTATAGTCGTCTCCATGTGGCCGCCACAGGGGCGGCACAAATTCAATGACCTAAACTTGTTTAAGGAGCATTTGGCCATGAATACTATCTCAGCTATCGATCTGGGCAAACGCAGCAGTGTGTTTTGCAGGCTTGAAAGCGCTTCTTTGAAACCTGAATAGGAGGTGAGGAGGTGTGCGGTGCATTTTTTGGTGTTCCCTTTGGTCTCAGCGTCGATTCCAGTTTCAGTTAAGTTGCGGTGAGTTGTTTCCAGCGGTCATCGCCGAACAGCATCGAGCTTGGTGAGATGAAGACGCCGATGAGCTTTTTAGTCCTTGCCGCCGTATATGAAGCGCATTTTTCCGATGTTCGGGACGGCTGCTATCGGGAATTTGTCGAACGGCCTAAAACCGCTGGGCCAATAGACAAACAGGGCCTTGCCGACGAGGTAGTCGCGGGGGACGACGCCGGGGCGGTAATAGACGCCGTTGTTGGCCTTCCCCGGAGTGTCCCACCATCTTGCGTCCTGGCTGTTCGGGCTGTTGTCGCCCAAGACGAAGAACTCGTCGTCGTGGAGCTCAAAAGGTTCGCCGTTGGCGGCTCTGCCGCCTCCGTTGGCTCGGCCTGATGTGTAGTGGATGTCCCTGAAGACGGTCACGTGGCAGAGCGCTAGTTTTCCGGAGCCGAAGATTTCGACTTGAGGCTCAATATCTAATCTGATTGGGCCTGCGGCGTTGGGGCCGAGTCCGAGATCGCAACTTATTTTCTTTTTGCCGAACTCGAAGATCAGTTGATGGTCAACATTGGCGAATTTCAGGAGCGTCCACTTGTTCGGCGCGGGCTGGTCGGCTCGATCAGTAGCAAGGACCGTTTCGACGTCTTTGCAGACCGAGGCAATGGTCATTTGTCCCGCCGGGTCGATCGATGCCTTGTAGTTTGTTTCATATTTGCTCAGAGACGCCCCGATGTTTCCGGCGAGGTCTGCGGGCATAGAGTAGAAGCGGACCATCAGGTCACTGCAAGTCGGCCCGTATTTGTAATAGTCCACACTGTTGTACGCATAGGATGCTTTGAAGTCATTGCCTATGGAGCTGTCATAAGCAATGGAGTTGACTTGATCGGGCGGGCCGTCGAGGCGGAATTGGGTGGGCTTTTCTTTGTCCGTCGTGACCCATTTGGAGTCCTGCTTGTTGATAAAGGGCTGTCGCCACGGTTTGGTATGGGAGAGGTTGAAAGTAGGCCTGTCGGGATTGACGGGCTGATAGTCGTTGTCATATACCGTCATCCATAATTCGTTCTGGACTTTCGGCGGTTTTCTGCTGATCTTGCCGTCGATATAGACGTCTCCATCTATGATTTCAATCTTGTCTCCGGGCAGAGCAACGAGCCGTTTTATATAGTTTATGTATGGCTCATTCGGATTTTTGAAGACGATTACATCCCATCGCTTAGGTTCGAAGAACTGGTAAATGCACTTTAGGACAAGTATTCGGTCGCCGTTTGCGACGGGCATTTTGTCGTTTGCAGAAAAGTGATTTCCGCAGTTCGGGCAGCGAGTCTGCGGGGGGGTAACGCCGGCGTGCGGGACGGTATCCTCCTGGAGCTGTCTTCCGGTGCGGTCCCTGTAGTCGCTGGGGACGAAGCCATGCTCGTATTGGTGTCCGCACTGGAGGCATCGGAGGCGAAAATGCGCGCCCTTGAGCGTGTCGGCCATGCTTCCGGTCGGAATTCGGAAGGCCTCCATGACGAATGCCCTGAAGACAAAGGCGAGAATGAAGGCGGTTATCAGCCATTCGAAGGTGTCGGCTATTTCGGCGGCTCGGTCTTTCTTCTTGGGCGTCGTCTGCTCGTCGGCGGGTGTTGATTCTTTTTCGGCTGGAGGCATATTTACGGTTCTCGGCCGAAGGCCGGGTTTCTATCATTGCGCTATAATTTGACTATTGTGCGTTGCCTTCGATTCCTGCCCGGAAAGGCCCTTTTTCTTCATTGAATTGAAGGGTCTGCATAGGGGGCCGAAATCAGCCGACCACGTACAAAACACGGATTATGCCGGGAAATCTTAGGCCGGTCAATAGGCTATTTTCTCAGCAGTAAGGTCACGCAAAGGCGATGTGGGGGAGCGACCGCGATGTTTTTTGCGTAAAGTATTGTAAAATAAGGTGTTACGGCGGAGGAGATTCCTTTTCGCCCCGTTTTGTCGGGCCATGGTCTTTCGTGAAGTTGTGGTTTCAGCGCTTGTTTATGAAGGCCCACACGGCAAGCCGCGGATAGAGCGATTTTCTTGGCGGCGCACCCGCCGGAACATGCACAGAATTAGTTTTTTTTGGATGTTGAGGATTTTTGTGGGAAATTGCTTGCTGTATAGAAGTCTTTATAGTATAGTAAGTTGCAGTGTTTTGTTATTATCATTTTGTGATTGGAAGGCAGATTCCAAATAGCTCTTTGGTGCAAGCGAGGTAGTGTATGGCGACAGTTACGAAGAAAGAACTAATCGACCGAATTGCAGAGTGTACTCAAGCCAAACGAGTTGCCGTCAAGCAGATAATCCAGGTATTTTTGGATGAGATCGTAAAGGAGCTGAGCGAGAATAACCGTCTGGAATTCCGCGATTTCGGGGTTTTCGAGACAAGGACACGTGTTTCTCGCGTTGCCCAGAATCCAAAGACTCTTGAGCGAGTTGAGGTTCCTGCAAAGCGGACGGTGAAGTTCAAGATGGGCCGGCTGATGCGCGAGAATCTTCGCGCCGGCGCCGTGGAGCCGGCGGACGTCGATTAGTTGATTTGCACGGGAATTGCGAACTTTGGAATATGGTTCAGGTACTCTGCAACAGTTGGATATGTAAGTTGTCATTCCGCACTTGATGCGGAATTCATTTCTGCAAAATATGGATTCCCGCTTTCGCGGGAATGACAGGGCATTAGCCGAGGTTGCAGAATAACGTATAGCGTGCTTTATTGTATGACCTGCCGCGACGTGCCGGCGTCGGCACGGC
>DATEBC010000520.1:0-6139 GCA_035288065.1 Sedimentisphaerales bacterium
GAAGGAGACGGGGATCAATCGGATAACTCATGAGAGACTGCAGTCGGCGGAGAAGTCGGCGACCATCGCTTCATTGGTAGGCGACTATAAGTACCCGGCGGACGAGCTGCGCGAGGCCTACGATAACATGCTGCTGTACGACGAGCATACCTGGGGCAGGGATTACCCTGAGGGCGAGGTGCAGGACTGGTCGTGGAATGAGAAGAGCCAGTATGCGTATAAGGCTGCGGGGCTGGTGAGGCCTATTTTGAGCGGGAGTCTCGAGAGTATTGCGCACAAGATTGAATTGAACGAAGACGGACAGTATATCGTGGTCTTTAATTCGCTTTCTTTCGAGCGGACGGACGTTGTTAGGGTGGAGAAGTTCCTGGTTAAGGAGCCATTCGATTTGATAGACACCGATGGCGGAGCAAAGGTTGCTTACCAGCGGGTTCGTCTGGACGGGCCTGGGGCTGCTGCGCCTTACAGCGCGTATCGGCACGCGAGGGGGCAGTTCGAGGAGCATGAGCTTCTCGACCTGGTTTTTGTTGCTGATGCTGTCCCGTCTATGGGGTACAAGACGTATCGAATTGCTCCGAGAGAAGGGGCGGAATCGCCGCCGGGCGAAGTTACGGTTGGGCAGGGCGAGATCGAGAACCGTTTCTTCAAGGTTGTGCTGGATTCGGCGACCGGCGCCGTGAAGAGCATCTATGATAAAGAGCTTTCGCGGGAAATGGTCGATGCGGATGCGAACGACGGGGTGAACCAGTTTGTTGCGCGGTGGGTGCAGACGGGCAAGCTGGAAGGGCCGAGGGAAGCGACGATTCAGGAGGGGCAGAAGGGTCCTGTATATGGCAGTATCGTGGCGAGGAGCGAAGGGGCGGGGTGTCCGCAAATTACACAGGAAGTCATTCTGTACGACCGGATTAAGCGAATTGATTTTGCGAATCGAGTGTTGAAAGACTCGACTCCGCTGCTGGAGATATATTTTGCGTTTCCATTCAAAATTGACGATCCGGCGATTTTATTCGAGGGGTCGAACTCGGTGATTAAGCCCTTGCGTGATCAGTTTCCCGGGTCGAATTCCAATTACTATTCCGTGCAGCACTGGGCGGAGGTTAGCGAGGGGGAAGTTGGCGTGACGTTGTCGGCGGTGGAGTCGCATTTGATGGAGTTCGGCGGGTTGTGGCCTTGTTATGTCTCTCAGGCTCATCACGGCTTTACCCCTCCCGGGTTTGGGGCGGAGTTTGTCAAGGCCGGTGACATTACGAAGGGGCATATTTATTCGTTTGTTATGGACGGCAATTTCCGCACTAACTTTCAGCCCGTTCAGCAGGGCGATATGCTGTTTCGGTATTCGGTTGCGACGCATAAGGGGGAATGGAAAGATGGACGACGCAATTTCGGCTGGGCGGCGGGGAACCCGCTTATACCGGCGGTAGTGGAGGGCAAGAGAGATGGGACGCTCGAGAGGAAAGCGAGTTTTTGCAGCGTGAGCGAAGGGAACGTTATGCTGCTGACCTTGAAGCGGGCCGAAGACGGTAAGGGCGTTATCATCCGGCTGATCGAAACGGATGGCAGGGACGGCGATGTAAGGGTGTCACTGCCTTTTTTGACGATGAAGAACGCGTATGCGACAAGTCTGGTGGAAGAAGACAAGGGCGGGCTGGTTTGCGCCGGGCACAGCTTTATGACGCCTATGAAGGCGTATGGGATAAGGACGATTCGCGTTCAAGGGGATTAGGGGCGGCGATTGCTTGTCATGGAAGAGCGTTCCTTGGTTTGCTTTTAGGAGATTGTGATATGGATGCGCTGCTTGTTGGTCAGTCGGAGAAGTTTTTCGGTTCCGGCGTGCGCATTTCGAATCCTCAGTTGGTCACAATCAAGAAGGCCAAGGCGTTTCCGAAGAATGTTGAGGTTGCATTCGAGGCTCCGACGAGCGACGGGGTTTTGCAGATTCTGCATTATTCAATCAGCGAGATTCAGGGCAACACCGGGTATAAGCCTCGCAAGGCGGACGAGCGCGTCGGTTATTTTACGACGAGCTACAGTGATTACGGGCAATTCACCGACCCTGAAACGCGCGTTCGGTACGTCAACCGGTGGCATTTGGAGAAGGCCGATTCTTCACTTCAGGTCAGCCCTCCGAAGAATCCGATAGTTTTCTATATTGAGCATACGACTCCGGTTCGGTATCGCCGATGGATACGGGAGGGGCTTTTGTTTATCGCGACAAGAAGGGAGATAAGGACGCTCGGCTGCCGATAGAGGTTGTTGCGGCCAAGCAGCAGCGCGATGCCCTGGCCTTCGTGATGGAGAACACGTTCAGAGACGAGGCGTTCGGGCTGACGGGCGATCTCCTGGTGCGCATGACCGTGGATAAGTGGTGGGACGATTTCTCAAGTATCATGGATGACTCGACGTGGCCGATACACGATCGGATAGCGGGTATTCAGGTCTCGATGCTGGCCAGGCTGATGTATCCGACGGTGCTTCGGCGGATTTATGACAATGAGTTCCTGGTGCCGGCGGATAACGATGCGGTGACGCTTCCGGAGCTTCTGGATTCGGTCGCGAAGGAGATATGGAGCGAGCTGGATGCGGATGCGGGCAAGGAATATACGGCCCGCAAGCCGATGATATCGAGCCTGCGGCGGAACCTTCAGCGCGAGCATCTTGAGCTTCTTATTGATTTGAGCAAGTCGCGCTTCGGCAGTACGGCGGCATACAACGCAATCTCGAATCTTGTGATGGATAAGCTTCGCGAGATAAAGGCTAAGATTGAGAATAAGTTTCCCGAAGCGCAGCAGGACAAGCTTGACCCTTACAGCAAGGCTCACTTAGTGAATGCGAAGACGCAGATCGAGAAGGCGCTGGAAGCTCATTACGTATATAAGAGCCTATAGTCCGGATTCTCTCATGGGCACTGAGAGCTTAGCGCGGCCTGAAGGCCGTAACCGAAAAAGATTAGACTCTGCGAGTGATTGGCTCCGATGCAGAACAGTTGGTTGAGTGATTCGGTTGAGTGATTATGATGCGGCGCCTGCGGCGAGGCAAACTCATCGGTAGGTTTACGAGAAGCAAAATCATTATAACTGCCGTAATCTCAGTAAGTTAACTATGTCGGATAGAAAAAACGTGCAGAAAAATACAAGAATTTGAGGGATTGTAGTACGGAAAGCCCCAATATTTACATCAGAAACGCACTCCGCCCTCGGTTTCCGCGTCTGACATTTGCTCATTAAGACGAACCAGTAGCGTGTTCATATCACGTGGGCTTCAGCGCTTGCTCAGATCGAGACCCGCGTCGGTTCGCGTGTGTCCTGCTATCCAGAGGAAAATGACGCCTGTATCTCTCCAAGCACAAGCCTTATTATCTCAGGAATATGCCTCCTCACCTGCCTCGACAAACCGGCGTTGAGCCTCATTATAGCGGGCTCCACTCCGATTACGACAATCTGCGTCCACAACCAGGATTTGTCTGCGCCCGGCATTCATATTTCTCGTCAACATCCATAAAGCTTTTTCTCTTCAATTCTTGGCGTGCAAATGCACCATAGACTCCTGGCTTATAGGAGCAAGTCGCAACTGCTGTGCCAAGCGGAAAGAAAAACAGTCCGTCTTTCCTAAGTCCTTGAGCATTAGGAAGCTGTGAACGTTTTGAGGGCAGGGAAGGCTTGTTTCACGGTTACCCCAACCTCCTCAGGAATGGGGCGATTTTCCCCATTTAGGGGAGGATTGCCCCAGGAATTCTCATCCAATTGCGTATCTCTTGAGCTTTGCGCGGAGGGTCTTGCGGTCTATTCCGAGGGTCTTGGCCGTCCTGCTTTTGTGCCCATTGCACATCGCGAGAGCCTTCCGGATGTGGTCTCGCTCCACTTCGTCGAGGCGTCGAACGCTATGCATGCTTGGCCCGCTGCTCCTGGCTGTCATCCGTCCGTAGTAGAGCAGGTCAGAGGGGCCAATCACGTCATTCTCGGCCAACTTCTTTAGTGGTAAAGAATGGCTCGAATAGCTGCTTCAAGTGTTCGGCTGCAATGCCGCAGCCGGTGTCGGCAAACTCAATCTCGACATAATTGCCGTCCGCCGCTTTCCTTGTGGCGACAGTCAGCTCCCCTCCGCCTTCCATAGCCTCGGCGGCATTCAAAATGATTGTCCCAACGGGCAGATTTCCCTTGGGGCGTCGGTCAGTTGCACTTTCCGCTCAAGGTTCCCATTGGCCGGATCATTTGTGGCGAGAACCAGCGACCTGATCGGCCTCATTATCGAATTTGCCAGGAGCTGGGAGATGACGACGGCAAGAACCTGCCCATCGTCGCCCAAGACGGGGGTGGCCGCCATTATCAGCATTCCAGAAGTCAGTTCATCTCTTTGTGACTCCTGCGCGCCAGAGGGGGAAACGGGCCTTATACATGCCTGTGCGGCCAGTTCCGGCGCCTCCTTCAGAAGCTCTTCTCTCGACAGTATCACCGCAGAAGCTGCCGCCGCCAGGGCATCTTTGATAAAAAACCTGTTCGAAGTCAGCCTGATAACGTCGCTAACGTCTGTGATTGTACCCTGAAATATCTCATGTGCGGTGTTCAGATGGACTCTGACCTCGCTCTGAACCCTCGGCGCACGATTTGGCGCCGAGACAGCTCTTTGTCCTGACAATTGACCTTCATCTTCACGGTGAAAGAACAGTGGCCGGAGTCTTTGCAAAGCCGAACCTCTCATCCCTTGGGGACGAGTATGCCGTTTTTATTCATCAAGCCTCGATTGCACACTCCGCCCGTGATTTTCCTCCTTCAGCAGCCGGGTTCATCCGCCTTGCCGGCGGACCCGTGCCCCGTCTTTTCGGCGGGTTAGGCTGGTATGTTAATCTGGGCAAGACGGCCAATTATTATCGGGCTGCATGCGGCCGAGCATAGCCCCGATTATTCCGGCTGCTTGAGGGAGAGTTCCGCAGTCAGGCGCTTGTTTTGGCCAGTCAGACAGGTCGCTTCAAGGATGTAGCTTCTGCCCGATTCGGGCCGAAAAGGCAGAGTGAATTGGTAGGCCCTGACAAAATCTCGCCAGTAGTGATTGTTTTGAGCAGGGTCAGCGAGGCCGAACCAGTGGATTTCCGGGTCGTTTGGGTCGGCCATTTCCTTTTCTTGTTGCGGCCACATTCCCACCGTTTTTCCTTTTGGCTCGGGCGAGCGCTGAACCTGGTCATACAACGCGAAGCGAAACTTAACGGGGAATTTTATCTGAGAGCCGGCCGAGTCGAGCAGGCTGACATAGACGTCAAGCTGCGGCTCGCCGCCGTTAGAGACCTTGAATCCCGTCAGGGGCATAATGTCTATCTTCTCGGGGGCATAATAGACACAGAACGGCGTGTTCGAGTCATTTCCCGGCATCGGCAGCCGCTCGCGCGAATCCAACGGCTCGCAGCCGGGCTGGATCAAGACCAGCAAGATGAATGATGCGTGCAATAGTGAGGCAATTATTCTCATATCAAAAGCCGGCTAAAAGGAATCATAGATCGTCGTCAAGCATGTGGCCGAGTCGATGTTTCTTTGTTCGCAGATAGTCAATGTTGTATTTGCTTGGGCGGGCTCTAATAGGGATCTGCTCGACAATCTTGATGCCGTACACTTCAAGTCTGCTGATCTTTTTGGGGTTGTTTGTAATTATGCGGATGTTTTTAAGGCCGAGGTCGCGGCAGATTTGGGCGCCGATCCAGTAATCGCGTCTGTCGGCTTGAAATCCTAATTTCAAATTGGCTTCAACGGTGTCGAGTCCCTGCTCCTGGAGCTTGTATGCCCGCAGCTTGTTTGTCAGGCCGATGCCTCTGCCCTCCTGTCGGAGGTAGATCAGTGCCCCTTGCCCGGCCTGCTCGATCATCTTCATCGCGGTAATCATTTGATAGCCGCATTCGCATCGCTGCGAGTGGAACAGGTCCCCGGTCATGCACTCGGAATGTACGCGCACCAGTACGGGAACATCGTGCTGTATGGGTTCGCCGTCGGCATTGAGGCTTCCGATGTCGCCTTTGCACAGCGCCAAATGCGGCTCGGTCGAGGTGATGCTCTCGTAGGCAATCAATTTGAACTCGCCGTAATCGGTGGGCAGGTTCACGACCTCGACGCGTTTTATTTGGCTCTCTCGCTGAAGGCGGTATTCGATGAGTTTTGCG
>DATEBC010000521.1:0-13370 GCA_035288065.1 Sedimentisphaerales bacterium
CCGTGGCCGACGTTATGGAGAGCTTCTTCAATTCGACGTTCGACCATAACGGGCGAAAGGCCCCGCTGCCCTACGCAACCGAGGCCGACGTCCAGGGCCTGCTGACGATGCTGTTTATGACGTATCTATCCGGGGGCAACCCGCCGCTGTTTATGGACTTTAGAAAGGTCTGGGAGGCGTGGGAAATAAGGGAGCTGGCAAAGAAAATAGGCGTCAAGAAGCTGGATACTAAGGCGGACTGGTATCGAAAGGGCCTGGTCGATGGCGACAACTCAGGCAGCGCATCATTCGATTGGGCCGCCAAGCCGGGCACTGCCGTTAAAGAGATTATGGACGGCGTTTCACTGCCCCTGGCGGAGGCCGATTACTTCCCCGGCGGCGGCAACGCCGTAACCTTCATGACCCCGGCCGGAATCGAGGGCATCGCCGCCCGCCTGGCATTCAGCTCACTCTCAGGTCTATTCAGCATGGTCTGGGACGAGGCCCGCACCACCGAAGTGCCCGCCAAGCTGGCCAAGGCAATGTGCGAGCTGACTACGCCGATCTGGCCTCACACGTTCGTCGTGCCCAAATATGCGAGCATGACCGAATACAAGCAATACCCCCCGGCCAACCATTTCCACATGACCTGGGACCTGCCCGCAGCAAGACTCCAGCACTGGATGGACCTGACCGGTGTGCTGAGCGTAACCCCCTGGGCGGCAAGACCGAAATTCATAGAAGGAACAGACCGCCCGCAGCCGTTAGTCCACCTGATAAACGCCGGCGAGAATAGCTACAAATTTCTGACCCGCCGAAGTTGAGAATCTTGCCACTAAGGCACGAAGAGAAATCTGCCACAGAGGGCACAGAGTTCTTGGCGCGGCTTCGCTTTGCTCAGCCGCAACCAAATCCGAAGCACTAAATCCGAAATCCGAAACAAATTCAAATGACCAAAACTCAAAATTCAAAACAAACCGCAACATCTTGTTGTTACAGCAGTTACGACGGCATCGGCACAAAATCAAGCAAGAAAAACAAGAAGTTGACGGTTTGTAGTACAGAGAAATATGAGACACGGATACCCAAGGCACAAGTTTACGCTGATTGACCCTGGTTAGGCCTGTAAGGCACAATCTGAAATTTGAGATCTGAAATCTACAATTTGAAATTGCCTTGCCTACATCGCTTATAATGTACCGCAGACCTTTAATTATCCCAGAGCAATTTCGTACCCCCCGCCTGCCCCCCAACCAGAAACTGGAGGCCCTAAGCCTCGGTGCCTTTTAGCTTATGGCCTCATTCACTTTTCCCTTGATAACCACGTCTCCAGCGATACGATATTGTGATATGATCCCTACAGATGAAGCCGTGTTGTACATCACCACCTGGTATTCGCGGATAGGGGCAGCGAATACAGGTAAATTGATACCTGGGTTGTCCGGCCCTTCGGTCGTCATTCAGACAGCGGCAAGAGACATGTTGGAGGCGAAGCCGTCCGACGCCTTCCCAGACCGACACAAAGAACATATTTCCTATGCTTTAAGAATGGTCGCTTCAAGCTCTTTTCTTGAACCTCCCGCGGCAGTGGCATCGGTTTATCTTGCCACCCGTTTTGAGTTCTACTTTCGTGTGCTATCCGGCCGGTTGAAGGCAGATGGCGCCTGGAAGACTGACAAAGACAAAGAGGAAGTGCGAGATTTGTTGTCAGATGGGAGGCTGAATAGAAACCGTATCCAGAGCGTGGCCTTAGCTTACAAGATTATGAAGACCAACACAGGCATCCCGCTGGTCCGAGTGTGCAACGACCTCGATACTTCATTGTACCCTAAACCGAAAGAGATGCCGGACAGAACGATCATTTCAGATATTGGGGGCCGCATAGAACATAGTAGACATCGTGTCGGGCATGGACATTGGGGAGACATTTCCGCTGAGAGCATGTTTTATGGCCTACTCACGGCAATCGTGTTTTATAACCAATTATGATGCCTGACAAAAAATACCCAGAGGATGCGATTGCAGTCCTTGTGGTTCGTGCGATTGTGTTATTGGCGTATTATGGGGTGAGTCGTTGACAGCGATCCAGCAAACCTGTGATATCTCTGAGCAACTTAAGGTCGGCTGGATCCATCGGGTCAGGGTCAAAATGCATCACGTCATTGCGGATATCGCGGATTTTTTCCAGCCAGCCAGTAAATGTCTTCCGGTCGATTTTCATATTGAGTCTGGCCCAGTTGTCCTCATTCTGCAGCAGCCGTACATATTCGCCGAAGGTCATATCCCGCACATCGGTGATGCTTCGATCCTGGTCGTCGGGGTCTTTAGCCTGTTGAAGCTGCGGCAACGTGAAAGCCTTGCTGATCAGATAGCGGATATGACTCTCAATATCCGCAAGAAGAAGAAACGGTTCAGCCAGCTGGCGAAACTGCTTGCTGATGTCATATCCCGTGACAATGCCGCAGATTGTCCTGTCACCGGCACGGACGAGAACGCAGTCATGCTCGGCGATGATCTGAACCGCATCAAAGAGCGAGCCATCGGAAGACATCTCCTTCGCTGTTTCCATGAAATCGGCTACGCGAGTGGAGCTTTTTCCCATTGCAAGTCGTGAGCCCAGAGACTTCCAACTGAAGAGGCCTTTCAACTCCCTACTGGACTGCATTACAGGGAGTTGGGAGTAATCGTGACGCAGCATCAGGGTTATCGCTTCTGCTACAGTTGCATCCGGCTTAACAAAGAGTGGTGGCGTGTTTGCCGATGCAAGCCTACTGATCCGATGAGCCGGCTCGGGGCGTTCAGCAGGCCCTTGCCCTGGAACCAAATGAACGGTCACATGATCCCGTATTGACACCTCATCGCCTACAGTTGCAGATACCGTGTCGACGCTCTGCTTCACCTGGAAAATGACGCTCGCATCGATATACTCGCCCTCAAAGTCGGGGGATGTTATTAGACCCGCTTCATCAAGGCCCTTACGGATAGCCTTCACATTCCACCAGCCACGTCTGTACGCACCGAACCAAGAAAGAAGCTCTCGGACTGTAGCCGTGGCCTGCTCGCCACACTGGACCCTCTTACTCATTTCTTCAAGTTTTCGGGGTATACCCATATTGGTTGCCTTTTATGCTGCGTTTGCCTCGTTTATGGCTCCCGTAGGACTTGTCCGGCACATTCTTCCCAGAATTTCCGTCACAAAAACTCCCGTCAATATCCTATTTACGATCTCAGTTTATCCCGTCAGATGGCGCATGCCTATCTCGGCGGGGTTTGGTTCACTCGCTGCTGCGTCGTCTATTCCTAAAGTACCGCATATTTTGTGTCGAGTCAAGGAAAAAATAAGGGGCAAGGGAGCATAGTATGGGAGAATCAATATTGATATGGCTGTTTGCCTCTTTTTTTTCTGATCTGGCTTTGCATCTCTCGCAGGGTTTTGGTCAGGTGTTGGGCTAATTCCTCGTCGCCCATTTCTTCGGCCTGAGGGGCTGTTATGGGTTGGCCTAATCGGACCCAGATCGAGCCGAATGAGAACATTTTTTTGTGCCTGGGCCAGCACTCGAATGCGCCGTCGATGACGGCGGGAATGATAGCGGCGTTGCCGCGTCTGCATAGAAGGCCTAAGCCCGGTTTGAACGGCTCGATGCGTCCGTCTTCTGTACGTGTTCCCTCCGGAAAGAGGCAGACGCCCTTGCCTTCCTTGAGCAGCTCGATTACCTTCCTGACTGTGGTTAGGTCGCCTTCTCCCTGCCTCAAGGGCAATGTGTTGACCGA
This sequence comes from Sedimentisphaerales bacterium, assembly GCA_035288065.1. Classification (GTDB taxonomy): domain Bacteria; phylum Planctomycetota; class Phycisphaerae; order Sedimentisphaerales; family Anaerobacaceae; genus JAFGCD01. The sequence continues at coordinate 3,751 of DATEBC010000521.1, forward strand.
AGATATGAGCCCTGCAAAGAACCAATTCGAGAACAGCGACTCTCGTGCGAGATAGTGCATCTGCCTGTGCAAGGTGGCCCCGCAGAGGATGGGGTCGAGGTAGCTCTGGTGGTTGCCGGCCAGTATGAATGCGCCTTTCTTGGGGATATTCTCCCGCCCGAACACGCGGAGGCGAAAGAATATCTTGCAGAATATGGCCAGCAACGTTGAGGCGATCTCATACCAGATGAATCTGAGTTTCTCTTTCAACATCTATCCTCAACATAGTCCAGAAGGGTCCGGACAACTTGTTCGATAGTCAGTTCGGTTGTATCGAGGATAATGGCGTCATCGGCGGGTCTTAAAGGCCCGACCTCTCTGTCCCGGTCGCTCTTATCTCTGGCTTCGATGGCCCGGCGGACCTGCTCGATATCCTGCCTTGCATCGGCATCGGGCATCTCGGCCCGCCTGCGCTGCGCCCTGGTCTTCGCATCGGCGGTAAGAAAGAACTTGACGTTGGCATCGGGAAATGCCACCGTGCCCTGGTCTCTTCCCTCGGTGACTATTTTTTCTTTTCGGGCGGCCATTCGCCTTTGCATCTCGACGAGCCTGACCCTGACCTTTGGCGCCGAGGCGGCGTAGCGGGCATTAGCCGTTACGTCTATGCGGCGTATTTCGTCCGTAACATCGGCACCGTCGAGGCGGACGACGGTTTTGCCCCGGTCGGTTGAGAATTGAATGTCGCTGCTTTCGATAATCCTCAGAAGCTCATCTTCATTTTTCAAGTCGATGCCGGCTCTCATTGCGGCCAAGGTCGCCGCGCGATACATCGCGCCGGTATCGAGAAAATCCGCGCCGAGGCGCAGAGCCAGCAGCCGAGCAACGGTGCTCTTGCCGCTGGCGGCGGGACCATCAATTGTGATAACAACTCCGGCCATCTGTTCAAGCAACCTGCCTCTAAGAATTCGCAGCGGCCTTGGATCCGGCTTTGACCACGACAATGCTTGTGTCGTCAATTTGGCTGGCAAGGCCTACGAACCGGCGTCTATACCTGAGGATATTTCCGACTACATGCTCGGCCGAGTCTTCTGCAAACTCCTTTGCCGTTTCAAGCAGGCGTTCTCTGCCCCAGAACTCGCCGGCAAAGTTGGCCGCGTCAATCAGACCGTCCGTATAGAACAGCACGCAGTCGTTGTCCTTCAATTCGATTGTTCCAATCTCATATTCGGCTTTGGGGTCAACACCGAGCACGAGTCCTCCTCTATTGAGATCTGTGATTTGGCCGGCTCTTATGAGTACGGTCGGCTCGTGGCCGCAACTGCAATATGTCAGGATGCGTTTTTCCGTGTCAATCACGGCGTAGAACAGCGTTATGAATTCGCCGTCCTTACATTCGCCGCAGACCATTCTGTTGAGTCTTTCGGTCGTTTTACCGACGAGCTTTTTGTCGTCTTCAGGGGTCTGACATGCTTTGCGGGCGGCTCGAAACGAACGGGCGGAGTCGGCATAGGCTCGCACTGCTCCTCGAAGACAGCTCATCATCAGGGCGGCGGGGATGCCTTTGCCCATCACGTCGCCTATGACCACAACGAGCCGATTTTCGGTAATTCTAAAGAAATCGTAGAAGTCACCGCCAAGGTCGAAGCATGGGATATAGGTGGCGGCGATGTCGAGACCGGGTATCGACGGGGCCCGCTCGGGGATCATCCTTCGCTGGACGATGCCTGCGACCCGCATCTGCTCGGTGACCCGCGCCCCTTCAATAGCCTCGGCGTAGAGCCTGGCGTTTGTAATGGCCACGGCGCACTGGGATGCTACGGCCCGGGCTAAGCGGATTGCATCCTCGTCGAATCGCCTGGGCTCCGGACTGTAAAGGCGCAGGACGCCGATTGCTTTTTCTCGAAATTGCATCGCGACGGTTAGCTGGCTGACAAGGCCTTCTTTTATGCTTGCCTGCTTATACTCGACCCTGTCATCGACTCTCATATCGTCGAGGACGACGGCCTGGCCGGCAAAGGCGGCCTTGATTACAGTGTCGTTCTTCGAGACCTCGCCTTTGTTTCGGTATTCTTCGCTGAGGCCGTAGGTGCTGCGCATCTTCAGTTCGCCGGCGTCTTCGTCCAGCAGGCGAATGGAGCAGGCCGTGGCTTCGGTTATCTTGACGGCGGCCTCGGCCAACCTGTCAAGCGCCTCCTGCAGAGAGAACCTGCCGGCCACCAGCGTTGAAAGCTGATAAATCTGCTCGTCTCTTTCCAGTTGTTTGCTCGTCTTCTCTGACACTGATTCACGCGGTCATTCTTTGACACGGACCCACGGTCCCATAGGGATTAACTTGGCGCGGCCTGAAGGCCGCAACCAAAATCCGAAATACGAAATCCGAAATCCGAAATCCACCAGGGAATCCCTGGCGGGACAAATTCAAATGACTAAAACTCAAAATTCAAAACAAACTGCAACATCTTACTATCCCATCAATTATGACGGCACTACAGAATCAAGCATCAAAAACAGGAAGTTGACGGCTTGTAGTGCGGATTCACACTGTTTTGATGTGTGATTATACGGCACTTCGGGGTCGGCGTGAACTGTAAATTGCCGCGTTGGCGTACTATCTTCCTGGCCGAATGCGCTTGCGGGGAGACCGGGCGTTTGGCTTAGAATGGTCCGCGCACTCTTACTTTCTCGCCGATTGGGGGGACGTTAAATTGAGAGTATTGGTCCAGCTTCCAGCTCCACTGGACCCATGTGAGCGAGCTGTCGTCGAGGGAAGCGTCGAATTTGAAGAGGACTGCGACGGGCAGGGACTTATCGTCGAGTTCGACTATTTCGGCGGACATTCCGGGCAGCTCCACCTTCTCGCCTTTGTGTAAGCCGTTGCCATTGCTTCGGACCGAGCTGATTGCTTCAAGCATATAGACCACGTCCATATCGAGGATGCGGTCTGGCTTACAGGTGAGGAGATTCCCATATTTCGCGCGAACCTTGAGGCTGTTGTCGTCCACTCGGGTGACCTCAAGCTCGCTAAAGGCCGGCGTGAGGACGCGAATCGCCCGGGGCAGGGGCTGGGCGTCATAAGCTCTGGCAAACGGCATGTAGAAGAAGGACGCGGGATTCGGGGCATTGACCACAATAAGCTGCTTGCCGGCGAAGTCATTGACATCTGGGACTGTCTTTGCGGTTTCTTTGCTGCGAGCTGTCAAGGGCATTGTGACCCGTTCCAGGAAGACAACCGGCAGATATAGGATGATTAGTGCGACGAACAAACCTTTTGCAATCAGCCGGCCGGATCTCTGCCGGGGGGTGAGGCTTCTCTTTTTAGCGATATCGCTAATGCACAGCGCGACCAAAACGCAGGCGCTTGCCAGGAGGAAGATTAGATTCAGGTTCGAGGGGGCAGTTGGGTCTGACGAACCCACCTGCATAGTCTGCTTTACCACGTTCACGAGCAGGACAGTCGTTGCAGGGGATATAATCCTGACCAGCAGCGCCACAGGCAGGTGGACGATGAGAATTGATACGAAGAGCGCCTTTGTTAGAAACCGCCGGATTGGCTTCTGCGGCACCCACGTCTCGTTGGCGGCAACTCCTCCGAGAAAATGCCCCACCAGGCCGCACGCTCCAATGCCTACCCAGAGGAGATTGCGGTTCATAGGCATCGTCGCACAGATGGGGAGAACGGAAATATGCATGCCAATAGCCCAAAACCGGGCGTGTCGATTGCTCTTGAGCAGAGGCCACAGCAACAGAATTATGACAAGGAGCATAACAACAACGACAGGCCAGAGGATTATCTGCGTGGATACGGGGACACAGCTAAATGTATCCGCCGATACGCGGCTCCACTGGCGCATCAGGAGAATAGGCCCCCTGACGAGCATAGCCCAGGCATATCTCAAAGGCTCGAGGCTTGGGTCGAGGTAGAAGCTTCCGCCGCTTGCGCCGTGTCCCAACTTGTTATAGACGAATCGCCATCCTATAGTGACGAGGATAGCCGGGGCGAGAGACGCTGCTCGTCGTTTGAATTTTCCTTGTTCGAGGGTAACTGCGTAAGCGAACAGATATGCACAGGTTGCCACTCCAGCTTCCGCCGAGAGCAGGGAGCCGGCCAGAAAGGCCGCCGATACCGCCGCCGCCGTCGGCGAACCGGTACTTCGCCAGCGGTGATGCCACAAGACGCAGAGGATTCCGAAAAACAAGGACAGAAAGATGTTGCGGTTGGCAATCCACATGGCGGGGAAATAGGTAAAATCGTCGAGAACGAAGAGCAATCCTGCCAGAGCCGCCATCCAGGCCGGTCCGTTGAGCCGGCGGTATAGAATAGTAACCAGAAAGATCACGGCGGCAAGCCAGACGATGTTGTGGGCGTGCATCGCGACGGGCGAGCTGCCGAAGATGCGATAGTCGAGCCAGTGCGTAAAGCTGGCCAGGGGTCGCCAGAAGCGGACCCACAGGCCGTCATAGGTCCACCACGGCACCGCGCCGTATTCTCTGAGCTTGCCGAGATTACGGTTCGGGTCCATGGGGGCGAATTGTTCGGAGACGGCGGCTCCAAGCCGGCCCGAGTTTTCGCTGCCGATGCCGATGTCTGAGAGTTCATCGGCCACTTCTGAGGGAGAGGCAAGAACGGCCCACTGAGTCAAATCGTCGTTCAGCAGACCGGTGCTCAGGGCGGGAAGCGTGGCTACGACCGCCAGGGCCACGAGTATAATATTAAAATGCCGATATTCCAGAAGTTCGGCAAACCGACCCCAAATACCACTGTCTTGCACGCAGTTTCCTTTCTCATCCCTTCATCGGACTGATACGTCGCCGTGTACAACTTTTCACCTACCCCATTGTCGCTGTATTCCGTCGGCCGCGAGATGCGGACATGCGGTATAAAGGCGGTAATATACACTAATCGGCCCGCCGAGACAAGCCATCTTAATCAAATTCGGCGAATTCTCCCGGCTCGCCGGAAAAGCGTTGATTAACCCGAATTCGACGCTATCATCACGATAACGTGACGCATCTTCAGAGCCGCTAATCCTGTAATCTCAAGGAGTAAGAGAAAGAGTGCAAACCACGGCAAAACACTTGATCTTCATTGGCCGGGTTCAGGGCGTGGGATTCCGCTTCACGGCCCATAGAATCGCAAATCGCCATTTTCTAACAGGTTTCGTGCGCAATTTGCCCGACGGGACGGTAGAAATGCTCGCCCAGGGGCAATCCAAGGACATAAACGACTGCATCGCCGAAATCAACCAGGCCACGCACGGCTACATAACCGAAACAAGAATCACCGACCTGCCTGCCGCCCCCCGGCACACAGAGTTCAGAATCACCTTCTGACCATGTGCCCCAATGCCGCCGCCAAGAAAATCGGATGGCAATATCGAAGATTCGCCGTCCTCAAACCTTCGCTAATATCACGACGTAATTCTTACCGTAATACTTGGCGCACTTGGGACAGGCCGTATAGAAGAAGTACATTTTTCCCATTTTGCGCTTCTTCGACTCGACGTAGGCCTTCATCTGGGCGATCCAGTTTCTGACGTTTTTGTAGGGTCCTTCGAAGACCTTGGTTAGAAAAGTGCCGGAGATTCTCGCCATCTGCGAATCCGGCACTTCCTTGGTCACTGCGATACAGACATCTGCCCCCCAAAGCGAGTTCTCATCGCTGAGCATCAGCGGCATAGGGGGCAGAGCATGTGCTGCGGAGATTTTCTCCATATTCCGCACCATCACCTTGCCGAAGTTCAGCGGGATATGAAAGAAGCTCCCGACGCGGTCCTTGACGAAGAGCTTATCCTCGAACTTGACCTCTTTTTCATCCCACGGCCCCGGATCAAACCGCGGGCAACAACCAGTCTCGGAATCATATAGCTTATCCATAATCGTCACCTTCTTTCTTGTTGAACTTTGAACAGCAAAATGAACATCCTCAATAAGATGACCGCACACTGTCATTCCGGCCTTGAGCCGGAATCCAGAAGCATAGACTGGATTCCCGCCTGCGCGGGAATGACATAAAGGGCGCAAGAATGACAATTTCAAAGCCCCACTATTCATTTGACCGTTAAAACATCAATAAACCCCGTAAACCTTACATGATCGTATGAATTGTCATTGCGGGTTTCCGTTTGTCGAAACGCTGAAAATCCCGCCCCATCAGGGCGGTAATCTCCAGGATTCGAGAGACGAAGAGTACTTTTTACCGATGGCGGACTCGCAACAGCGATACTCTATAATAAAGCCTACTTGAGCATTGGTTTTGCTCGTGTGAGGAACTGGATTGGCATGCCCCAGGGGTCGCGCAGTATTGTTATTACATCCCCTGCGGGCGTGGTTTCGACCTCGTTGTGTGCGGTAGCTCCGGCTTCGAGGAGCCTCCTGCGAACTGCGGGCACGTCGTCAACGTGGAACGCGATGTGCAGCGAGAGCGGATCCATCAATCGGTAATCGGGGACCTTGCCCTGCGGATTGTTATAGAGTTCGAGCATCATATTGCCGGCGGCGTCGGAGATGAAACGCATGTTGACCGGCGCGGGGCCTTCCCTGCGGACCTTCATCCCGAGGTTGTCGCAATACCATTGCGCCATAGCGACTGGATCGGGGACGTTTAGGGCGATGTGTTCGAGGCGTATGCCGCCCTTGTAGGCGGACCCAATTCCGGCGCAACCGGCGAGCATCGAGAGGGTCAATGCCGCAGCGAGAGCGATGATTGAGAGTTTGTGAATCATATCAGGTCTCCTTATAGCCTTACGTGATCAATCATAGAAGATCATTGTACCGCATGGGCTGAAGCCCATCCTACCGACTGCCATCCCCAAGCCCTATGGGCTTGAGGCTGCCACCCATGCAGCGTGCGTCTGAGCGCCTTTGGTGTCTTTGGCCGGCATAGACCATCCTTAATGAAGGTCGGCTCCAGTTACTGTAAATGGATCATCAGGTCGTGTATTGACCAGAATAGTCCTGCGACTGAGCCGGTTTGCACGATCTTTATGAACCTTGTTCGCACGGGGCTGGGGAACTTTATCTCGGTTATGGGTTTTGTTCCTTCGCCGGATACGACAGGCTTTCCCCAGCTTCCGCCATCGAATGAGACGTAGATTTCATATCTTCTTGGGTAGTCGCCAGGCGAGCCGGCGGAATCGAGGGTAATTCCCGTTACGGCGCTCTCGACGCCGAGGTCGAGGGTGAACCACTCGCCGCCTTCTTGCGGTTTGCCGGTATCCCAGCGCGTGGCTTTGTCGCCGTCGAGGGCGTTTTTGGCGCTGCCGTCGTTGAGCGAGGCTGCGGCCTTGAGGGTCTTATTGATCAGAAGCTGGTTGATTTTGCTTAGGGCCAACGTGGCCTCCGCGGCGACGGCACTATCTTTTCTGAGCTGCTCGGCGAGCTTGGCTGCCTCGTCACACGGGTAATTCGACAGGACGGCGATGACGGCCTTTTTCTCATCGTCTCTGGCGGCGAGCGACAATGCCTCTTCAAGCAGCTTGACGGTATCGGCGGCGGAGCGATTGGCGGGCAGGCCGACGAGCTTGATATATCCTCGCAGGGCCAGTGCGCGTTCTGAGGCGTCGGCGCCGGCTTTGGCGAGGTTTAGCAGGTCGGGCAGCGGCTGCGGGTCGGGCCAGTCGGCCAGGGCGCGAACGGCGGCCTTCTTGGTTTCAGCATCGCGGCTTTCAAGCTGGGCTCGGACGGCGGCGAGGGCCTTGGCGTCGCCGATTCGCGCCAGGACCGCAAGCAGGTGCGGCCTTTGGGCGTCGTTGGCCTCGGCCAGGGCCGAGATAACCGGCGCAGCGTCGGGATTATCGGATCTTCCAACGATTGCCGTCATAGCACGCTCGATTCCTGCGAGGTCGGAAGCGTCCTTTGTATCGAGGAGGGTCGAGATAATGACGGGCAGCTCCCTTTGGCCTGCGAGTGTTCCGAGGGCCTTGACGGCCGCCTGGCGAACGTTTGAATCTTTGTCCCTGGCGGCGGCGAGGAGGATGGGCATTGCATCGGCCTCGCGGCGGGCGACGAGCGCTTCGATTATGTTGACGCGGACGCCGGCATCTGCCTCGCTGCGAAGAGTGTCGATCAACGCCTTGGTGACATCGGGGCCGGTGAGCCGGCTGAGACTATCAAGGGCCGCTTTGCCGATTTCGCCTTTTTCTGGGCTGAGCTTCGCCAGCAGCCCGACATTCGCGGCGTCGCCTACGATTGCCAGCGCCTTTACGGCCGCCAGCCGGACAGTGGGTGTGCTGCTTTTGGCGGCAAGGTCGGCTATGAAAGGCGCAGCAGCCTTATCTGCGCGGCTCTCAAGGGCCGTAAGCAGGATGACCTGAGCATCGCCTTCGAGCGAGCCGAGTTGTCGTCCGAAGGCCCGCGTGGCCTCGGCGCCGGGCATCTCTGCGACGAGCTTGCCGGCGGCCTGCCGCAATTTTATGTCCTTGTCCTTCAGCAATTCGAGTATTATTGGGACGGCCTGCTCCTTTTCGGCGCGCGCCAGGCCGTTGTAGGCCGCTATCTTGACCATAGTGTTATCTGAGGTTGTCATTCCGACGTAGATTCTGCCGGCATCGTCGGTCCTGCCTTGTTCAAGCATCTTGTCGGCACAGAGCAGAAAGGCGTTCTCTTTGAACCACTTCAGATCGTCTCCGACACGCGTGCCGGAGAGGGCGGCGGCGGCTTCTTCGCCTCCGATTGTTCCGAGCGTGGTGATTGCAGCGGCGGCGAGCATCAGGTCCGTGCTTCCGACGAGCTTTGTCAACTGCGGGATGGCCTTGGCGTCGCCCCTCTGGCCGAGAGAGCCTACAACGCCGATTTTCAGGTTGCCGTCTAAGGAATCGAGGGCGTTTCGCAGCGCCTCGCCGGCCTCGGGGGCGGGCATATCCTGCAGGGCAAATCTTGCCATGTGCGACACCTCTTTGTCCGACAGCAATTTGGCCAAGGCAGGGACGGACCTGGCCGAGCCGATTCCACGAAGCATGCGACAGACAGACTGCTTTGCGGCGAAACTCGATTTGGGCGAGTCCAGGGCCGCGAGCAGCTTTGTCTCTATCGGCGCCATTGCGCCGGCCGGAGTATTGCGGATTTGCTCTTCGATTGCGGCCAGGGCCTTTCTGGATTTTCCGAAGTCGTAGTTTTCAATCTCCTGGAACATCGCGTCGTCGGCCATTCGCAGGCTGACGGTATCGGCATTTGGGAAGTCGGCGGGGACTTCGACCTGGGTGACGCGGCCTGTTGCGGCCCATTCTGCGCCTCGCTGGTAGGTGACGATGAATCCGACGCTCTTTAGCTGTTCCGGGGCGTGGCCTAGGGCGGTGTGAAAGACTCTTGCCTTGCCGTAGCGGATAGTAAAGAGCATCGGCTCGTGTTCGCCTGTGCCGCCCTTTGCAGGGTCGGCGTAGGCGGTTGCGAGGACCTCCATATTCTTTGCCGGGCCGCGGAGGTTGCTGTATAGCTCGTCTGCTGCGTGCATCCATTTTTCAGGCAGGCCCGCCATAATCGGGTGATGACGGTCTCTGGTTATAAGCTGGAACTCGTGCTGGGGGCCGTGCGAGCCGCCTGCGCCGGGCGAGTTGTCGAGGACCATCTTATTGTCTTTCCATCGGACCATTGGTCCCGACTTTTCGTTGCGCCCGCCCCATCCGCCTATCCCGATCATCTCGTTG
>DATEBC010000522.1:0-5920 GCA_035288065.1 Sedimentisphaerales bacterium
TCTCAGGCCACGGCGGCGACGCCCCGGCACAAATCATGTCTGCAATTCTCGATACGGGACTGCCCGCCGCGGTCTTCTCCCAGCCCTTCAGCGGTCACGGCTGGATGTACTTCCCCCAGTGGCAGAAAGAAGGCAAGAAAGTCGTCCTGCTGCCGAGCAGCGACTGGGCCGAGATTGATAAGGTCGTCGGCCTGATGCGCGTCGCCCCGCACCTGCGAAACACAAAGATACTTGTCGTGCATGGACCCCAGGGAACCGCGCCGGCCTGCGACCCAAAACTCGTCAAGGATAAACTCGGAGTCGAAATGATTCCCATCACAGTCGAAGAGACGCTCCAGGCCCACAAAGCCGTCGATCTCAAAGACGCCGAAGCCGAGGCCCAAGAGTACTGGTTGAGCAAAGCCAAGAAGATTGTGGAGCCTACCAAAGACGAAATTATCAGCTCGGCCAGGTACTACCTCGCAACTAAGAATCTAATGATCGCCAAAGGAGCACACGCCGCCACCAGCTCGAACTGCATGGGCGACCCTGCAAAGTGCTGCCTCACGTATAGCAAGCTCAACGACCTCGGCCTCGTCGGCGCATGCGAAGGCGATATGGACTCGACGCTGACAATGCTGATCTTCCAATACGCCTTCGGAGTCCCCGGCTTCATCACCGACCCCGTCTTCGACACCGCCACCAACGCCCTGATCCACTTCCACTGCACCTGCGCGACCAAGATGGCGGGGCCGAGCAGCCCGCGACTGCCCTTCACCATCCGAACCCAGACCGACAGCGACAGGGGCGTGGCGCTTCAGGTGGAGATGCCAATCGGACAGGTCGTCACCTGCGCAAAGTTCATCGACCTCGACAAGATGCTTATCTCCACGGGCGAGATATTCAAGGTTACGCAGGATGAGCTCGGCTGCAGAACGCAATTCTGGACAAAAGTCAAGGACGCCAGAAGCATGTTCCACAACTGGGGTGCAAATGTCCTGCAAGGCGGAGTGATGACGCTCCTTCACCGAGCCGTATTCTTCGGAGACCGTGCCCAGGACATCAAGAACCTCGGCGTCCTGATGGGATTCAACGTCGTAGAGGAGGCATAACCGCATGACCCTTATCGAAAGGCTGCCGATGTGCCGGATTCAGCCTTGATCTTGACCGCAAATCGTCTGCAGCAAGAATGAGCTTGGCTCTTTGGTCGTTTTCCGTCTATGACGGCCTCGCACGCTGTTGGCGTGAATTCTCTGCTTAACGCCTGCTGATAACCGGCGCATAATCCTTGTCACACGACAGAATGTGAACCACCAGCCATTCGTACAGAAATTCCAGCATCTCTGTGAAAATCTCTTCTCCTCCATCCGCTTGATCGGAGCACAACTCCTCCGCCTTTTCTCGAAATTCGTCGTGAGCCTTGACGTGACCGGCCAGACCCGCGTAGCCGCATTCGAACATATACCTCTCTTCGGTCTCGAAATGCATGGCGGCGTATGCCTTTATCTCTGCCAGCAGGTCCGATACCGTGTGCCACCGGCCCGAAGTCTCCTCGGCCTCGAACAGCGCGTTAAGCAGCCTCAACAGTTGCTTGTGTTGCGCGTCCAGTTCCTCCACCCCAACGCTGTAGCTCTCATCCCACTCAATTACGTCCATTTAACCAGGCCCCCAATTCGATTGCAAATTGACCCCAAACACTCCCACCACTTGCGATATGTCGGCTCACAAAACGCCGCACATAACCGCAATCCTGCAATACACCCGCGCGAACGCCTCACTTGCACCTGATCGCCCCTCGAACACAAAGTACAAACGTCGATGCATCTGTTTATGGGACCATTTCCGGATGTCTCAACAAAGGATTCGGATGGCGCTCCACTGCTACCTAATAACATTTGAATTTGTGGCCTGTCATTCCCGCGAAAGCGGGAATCCAGATTGTAAAGAAGTGGATTCCGCATCAAGTGCGGAATCACAACTTACAGATTCAATTGTTACAGAGTACTACTCTGTCAAATTTGATTTTGTGGACATCGTCATTGCGAGGAGGCCGAAGGCCGACGTGGCAATCTCATAGCCCTCGAATTGTAGAGGCTGCTCCGGTGTCAAAACCCATCACAACGAAGCCCTCGGTTCTAATCTTGACAGAGACCTACGCGCCCCCACATTACCCACATGCCCGTTGCCCTCTGCTTTCCCCCCGGACAAAGAAAAGGTATAAATAATCTATGAGCCTAAAGATACTACTCGTCAACCCGCCAATTTACGACTTTGCCGCCTACGACTTCTGGCTCAAGCCCTACGGCCTGCTCAGCGTCGCCGGATACCTCCGCGGCAAGGCCGATTTCGCCCTCTTCGACTACCTCGACCGCCTCCATCCATTCGCAGCCGACAGACAGAACCTGCAATCCGACCAATGGGGCCGGGGCACATTCTATCAGCAGCAAATCCAAAGCCCGCCCTGCCTCGAACAAATCCCCCGCCATTTCCGCCGTTTCGGCCTGCCGCGCCAAATCTTTGCGGCCTTCCTCGCCGATGCCGCCCCGCCCGACTACGTCCTCATCCAGACAATGATGACCTACTGGTATCAGGGCGTCCGGGAAGTCATCGAAGATATTCGCACAACCTTCCCAAAAGCCAAAATCGTCCTCGGCGGCAACTACGTCACCCTCTGCCCCGCCCACGCCCGAACACTCGGCGCGGACCTGTGCATCCAGGGCACAAATCTCGCTCCCCTCTGGGACTACCTTGCCCTTGAACCCGACCTCGCGCAGCCCGCCCTGTGGGAGGCCTACGACAAACTCAACGTCGGCATCCTCAGACTAACCGACGGCTGCCCCTTCAAATGCACCTACTGCTCCGTCCCAAAGGTCTATGGCGATTTCACGCCCCGCCCCATCGACCGCTGCCTCGCCGAACTCCAGCTCCTCATTAAACTCGGAGCCAAAGACATAGCATTCTACGATGACGCCCTCCTCTTCAAACCCGAAAAAGCCCTAACCCCCTTCCTGACAAGAATCATCTCGCAATACGACATTCAACATCCAACATCCCAGACAACAAGCCCGAAGCGTGAGCGCCGGGGTATTTATACAATGCGCGACGGGTGGCAGCCTCAAGCGAAGCTTGGGGATGGCCATAACGCAATCCGCGATACGCGATACGCAATACGCCCCCCGAATTTCCACTCCCCCAACGCCCTAAACGCCCGCTTCATTACCAAACAGATCGCCGACCTAATGGTCCGCGCAGGCTTCAAGACCTTCTACTTGGGCTTCGAGAGCGCCTCAGCAAAATGGCAACGCCGGACCGGCTCAAAGGTCTTCTGCGAAGAGCTGGCCCAGGCCGTCGAGCACTTAAAGGCCGCCGGCGCAGACCCGACCGGCATAACCGCCTACCAAATCCTCGGCCACCCCCAAACCGACTCTCAGCAGCTTGAAGAATCAATGCACTTTGTCAACAGCCTCGGAATCACAGGAATGTTAGCCGACTTCTCACCCATCCCCGGCACACCCGACGGCGATTACTGCGCCAAATACGTCGATATGGCCGAACCCCTAAACCACAGCAAAACCGCATTCCCGATAACCCTCTTAGGCTTCAAAGAATCAAACCGCCTCAAAGACGTCCAACGCGCCCTAAACCGCAACCTGCGCTCCCCCCACCGCCCCATAGTTTAGCGGTCGCCGGGACGGCGACCCAGACCCGCAGGAATCACTTTAGAGCGCCTTTGACCTCCATATTGTCAAACGCACACACCATCCTTATTAGACGGCTGTGGACACGCTCCCCCCCAACCTGCTATACTCGTCGGTCAATTCAAAATCTCAGATTTAAGATTTCATATTGTCCGTTAGGAGATCAGCAATGGCTGCCTATAAATCTTTCGAGGACCTGCCTGTCTGGAAAAATGCCAGGGAATTGGCCGTCCAGGTTTACAGGACCACGTCCAAGGGTCGATTAAGGGATGATTACGGGCTGAGAAATCAAATCCAGCGAGCCGCGGTATCAGTCTCAAGCAACATCGCCGAAGGCTTTGAAAGAGGCTCAAAGCAGGAGTCCATTCAATTCCTCTACGTAGCCAAAGGCTCATGCGGCGAATTGCGATCCCAACTATTCATTGCCAACGACATCGGTTACATAGACGATACTGATTCTAAGAATCTCTTGAAGTCCGCAACAAACGTATCGAAGCAAATAGGCGGCTTCATCGAATATCTGAAAACCTCCAAGTTCAAAGGCCAAAAGTATCAAACCAAACAATCTGAAATCTGTAATCTGTAATCTGAAATTCGCCGCTCATAATATGAAATCTGAAATCTGTAATCTGAAATTGTCGATCAAGTCTTTTGGCTGCCAGATGAATAAGCTCGATACCGCTCTGGTCGGTTCGAGCCTTACGAAGGCAGGCTTCGCGCTGACAGATAACGTCAAGGAGGCCGACGTTGTCTTGATAAATACATGCTCGGTCCGTGAGCATGCCGAACAACGCGTGATTTCTCATATAGGCCATCTGAAACACATTAAGGACACCAGGCCGGACCTCATAGTCGGCGTTATCGGCTGTATGGCCCAGCGATTGGGCGACAAACTGCTTGAACACGAGGCCGTCAACATCGTCTGCGGCCCGGCACAGATACCGCAGATTGCGAACCTCATCACAAAGGCCATCGAACAGAATAAAAAGAAGCTGGCCGTAACCAAGCAGATTCGTAAATCCGTCCCCCAGCACGATAGCGACGCCCTCGAAGAATTCGAATCGGCCTACGGCATCGAAGACAAAACCATCCCCGGCCAGGCATTCGTCCGCGCGATGCACGGCTGCGACAAATTCTGCACATACTGCATAGTCCCTTACGTCCGCGGCCCAGAGGTCTCCCGCCCGCCCCAGGCAATAATCGACCAAATCAAAAAACTCGCCGACGACGGCATAAAGCAGGTAACTCTCCTCGGCCAGGCCGTCAACTCCTACGAATATACAGTAGGTCAGAAAACCTGGTCACTCGCCGACATCCTCGCCAAAGCCGCACAGATCGACGGCATCGAATGGATCAAATTCGTCACCAATTATCCGACCGACAAATACTTCGACGAGATCCTCCAGGCGATGGCCGATTCACCCAAGATCTGCCCCTATCTCCACATCCCCGCCCAGAGCGGCTCCGACAGAATCCTACAAGCAATGAACCGCCGATACACCGCCCATTGGTATCTCGATCTCCTTGCCAAAGCCCGTGACATCGTCCCCGAAATCGCAATCGCAGGCGATTTTATCGTAGGCTTCCCCGGCGAGACCGACGACGACTTCCAAAAGACCGTCGAACTGGTAAAGAAGGCCTGCTACAGAAACTGCTTCGTCTTCAAATACTCCCCCCGCCCCGGAACCACAGCTGACAAGAGATTCCAGGACACCGTCCCGGCAGAGATAAAGCAGGCCCGCAACGTCGAGCTGCTCGCAGTGCAGGAGAAAATCAGCGAGCAGCGCAACCGTGAATTCCTCGGCAAAGAGCTAAGAGTCCTCGTGGAAGGCCCAAGCAAGAAGCCCCACTTAGACGCCGCCGAGAGTGACAACAACCCCCAGCTCGTCGCTCGAACCGCAACAGACCACATAGTAGTATTCAACGCACCCACAACCTTCGCCGGCCGATTCGCAAAAGTAAGAATAACAAAAACCACCCCCCTAACCCTCTTCGCCCAACAAATCTGACCCGCCCCACGTCATTCCGCACTCGCTTCTAAGTCCGCCGTGTGCAGCATACGGAACTGATATTTAGCCCGGCGTTTCACGCCGGGTTCTCCCCCTCAGCTTACCTCGCCGCCGGGCCGACAACGCCCGCACCATGCGCTACGGCGCGAATGCGCAAGAAACGCTCATCGCGGCCCTTGCAGTAAATTCATTATGCTGGCGGGCATCTGAAAGATGCAAAAATATGTGAAGACC
>DATEBC010000523.1:0-3982 GCA_035288065.1 Sedimentisphaerales bacterium
CAGAGCCCGGTTTTGCCCAAGAGACGATACTTCATCTGTGGGTTGTAGCTGCGCGCCTTGGTGACATCGGTCGTCCCGACCTCTGCGCCGACGGCGTTGACGCCGACGGCAAGTCCCGCCGCCGCTGCCGCCCCGTCGCGCACGAATTGGCGCCGAGTCAGTTGAGCCTTCTTGTCCGGCTGCTTTTGTTCCATAATTGTCTCCTTGGTATTGTGCAAATACAATTGCTGTTTGTCTATGTTTCGGCTGAACCGCTCAGCTTGGAGTAACAATCTTTGAGGTAATCCCGGGACTTGGCAAGGTTGGCGGCCATTGTCTCAACATCGGGGTGGCCGTGCATAAAGGGATTAACGCACCCTCGATAGCGAATCTGCGCCAGCGCCTCGACCCAGGGGGCCATATCCGTCGGGCCGACGCCGGGCAACTGGTCATTTCCCTTCGCCTGTTGCCAGGCATAAAAGAACAGAAGCTGCCTGCCGCATATCCGGATCGCCTCCGGCACCGACGCATTTATGCCCTGCAGATGATACGGGGCCAGGGCGATGCCCAGATGCTTCGACTTGTTTATATCGACAAAGGCCCTGATGGAATCGAGGGTGTCCAGCAGCGCGCTGCCGTGGTTCTCGATAGCCAGATAAGATTTGTTTTGCTCAGCCAGCTCCACGAGCGGCTTTAGCGACTCGATGAACTGCTTCATTTTCGAGGTCAATTCCTCCGGCTTGACCGCCCCGCTGCTTCCCTGAACTGCCACGCCGCCGCCGACCTTGCCGAGCAATTCGGCATAGCGCTCGTAGCCGCCGCTATAAACGGAAAACGAAAAAAGTTTCAGCTTGTGCTTGGCCAAAAGATTATTCAGGCCGTCCGGGCCCAGCCGATTAAGAACGTCGTCCAGATGCGGACATCCTTCGTGGGCCGACCATATATCCGCGGCCTCGAATCCGAGCTTGGCAATTTGTTCGCAAGCCTGCTCTATAGGAAGCTGCATGAATTGGATAGTTGAAGTCGAAAGCCGCATCCGCCATTTCTTTTTGCCCGGATCGTCGCTGGAAGAAGCGATTAGGACAGGGCCGCCAAATGCGGCAAGTGCGGCAAGACCGCCCGCTTTCAGAAGGCCGCGACGATTGAGCATACCCTCGTTCCGTCGGCCTATTTCAGCCAAGCCCAGGCTGGAAAAATCATTTCCTATAGCGATACGTCTTTTCATACGTCTTAATGCGAAGAAGACAACAGCACAAATTCGACGGTGTCACAATAACCCATCTTCCCCGGATTGTCAAGTCCATTTTGCCCCGACAACTCTTCTTAAAGGACTGTGCAATCCAGCTTTTTTGTTTGACCGGGCGGCTTTCAGGCCTAAAATTGGCTTTTGTACAAGTGATTCGGGGCAATGACGTCCGCCAGCGGTGCGTCGCGCCCCGGCTAAAACGAGTGTAGTGCCGCGCTTCATAAATCTCGCTACTATGGGCTAATGAGATTGCTTTCCGCCGCAGGCGGACTCCTCGCAATGACAATTTGAGAGTTCCAGGCGCCATTGCGGGTCCCTTAGGGACGTGGCAATCTCATAGTCGCAGTACTTGTGAAACGCGGTAGTAGTAAGCTGTATACAAGCTCAGGCAAACGAAATAAGGAGAAAGAAATGACCATGCAAACTCGAAAAGTAAGCCGGCGAGACATTATGCAAATGGCCGGCGTTGGGGCGGCTGCTATTGCACTTGGCTCGTGTGCATCAAGCCAAAAGAGCACCGGACCGGCAGCAACAAAAGGCCGCATCAATCACTCTGTCGCTCATTGGTGCTTTGCCGAGCACTGGGACCTCGATGAGATTTGCCGGGTGGCCAAGAAGCTCGGTATCAAGAGCGTCGAGCTGGTCGGCCCGGATGCCTTTCCAACTCTGAAGAAATACGGCCTGGTCTGCGCGATTTCGCCCAACGGCACGCCCGATCCTCCGTTCGTCAAGGGCCTCAACAATCCAAAATACCACGACATGATCATCGCCAAGACCAAAGAGACAATCGACGCCTGCGCCGGGTATAAGTTCCCCAACGTCATCGCGTTTACGGGATTTCGCGAGGACATCCCCGACGACGTCGGCGCCAAGAACTGCGTCGCGGGCCTGAAGAAACTGATGGGCCACGCCGAGAAGAAGAAGGTTAATGTCTGCATGGAGATTCTCAACAGCCGTGTGGATGTCGAGATGAAGGGGCATCCCGGCTACCAGGGCGACCATACCGACTACTGCATGGATATCATCAAGAAGGTCGGCTCGCCGAGGATGAAGATTCTCTTCGACATCTATCACGTGCAGGTAATGGACGGCGACATTATCAGCCGCATCAAGCAGCACGCCGAGTATATCGGGCACGTCCATACCGCAGGCAATCCGGGGCGAAATGAGATTGACGATACCCAGGAGATCAACTACCGAGCGGTAATGAAAACCTTAGTGGATACCGGCTACAAGGGCTACGTCGGCCACGAGTTCATCCCGACCCGCAACCCGCTGAAAAGCCTGCGAGAAGCCGTCGAAATCTGCGACGTATAATCAGAATCTCAACAAAAAGGGCCCCGTCCGTTCCATCGACGGGGCCCTTTTATATTCACCCCTCATTCCGGCGGCGAGTCGTCCTCCATTGCAACCGCGCCGAACGGAATCCGTAATTCCAATTTCAAGCCTTACTCAATAACTCAAACTGACCGTTCTTGGGTCGGATTCTAATGTAACTGCAGTGTTGACAACAAGACAAAAGTATCTGTCATTCCTGCGAAATGGAACATCCGCCCGCGGTGGAGCAGGAATCCAAATACCCGGAAATGGCAATGCCATGTCCCCACGGGACGGCTTAACCGGCTTAACCACAGTGTCAATCTGTGTAAATCCGTGTCAAAAAATGGCTATGCCATGGCTTAACCATAAAATCGGTCAGTTTGAGTCAATGACCAAGTCCGGATTACCGGGGCCGAAATGCTTGAGCAGCACGATTGGGTCGTTCTGGGAGCAGTTAGTGATGGTCACGCCCGCCTTGGCGGCCTCCTCGGTAACGAAGAACTCGTCGCTGGTCAACTGGCCGTACCTTATCAGAGCGGGCGTCTCAATGTACCATTGGCCGAGCTTGCCGTGGCCCTGCATCGTGATAAACCCGTAGCAGGCGCTATCCTTGACGGTCACGGTCTTGCCCGGCAGCACTGTAAGCTCTTTGGCGCTGAAGGCGGTTGACTTGTAGCAAATCCAGTTTTCGATATAGCCCTGAGCTTTCATCTCTTTGACCGGCCGAGCCGGCTTGGGCGACATGAAACGATTCTCAGCAAAATTCGGATCAACGTTGAGGTCCCAGTCGATAACGCTCAGCAGCCAATCGACATCCCCTTCCTTGCCTTTAGGCGTATCCTTCCACAGCAACTCCTTCGGCACGACCTGGTCGTGCGTAATATTCTCGTACATCGCAAAGACGTCCGAGGCCTTCTGCGGCTCATAAGTGCAAAGGCTGCCCGGGGCGTGCAGAACGCCGGGCGGGACATCCCAGCCGGTCCCGACAACGAGACGATAAGCAGGCGCCAGGCTGGTGATCGCGTTGTCTCTTCCCTCGGCGGCATCCAGAAGGGCCTTTCGTACCTGATCCTTGGTCACTCCGGGGTTGAGCCCGAAGAAGGTATAGGGGAATTCGCCGCCGTAGTTGTTTGCCTGGGGCGGGAAGTAGTAAGCCTCCGGTTTGCCCAACTGGCCGGTCAGGGCGGCGTGCTTGTCGCGATGATGTATATGGTGCGGCAGAGCGGCCTTGTTGTCGAAGAACTTCGAGTACATAGGCCACCGCTTATGCTCTTTCCAGAGCCGCTCGCCGATAAGCTGGCCCTTCAGCTCGGCGACGGCGTCGAGCAGCCGGACCTTCTCGATCTTGCCCCCCGCAAGGGGCCCTGGGGGCTTGTCCTCGAAGACGATGAAGCTAAGGCCCTCGTCTTTCGACGTCAACGGCCCGTTATCGGCAGG
>DATEBC010000524.1:0-2460 GCA_035288065.1 Sedimentisphaerales bacterium
ACAATGGCCCGAACAACATTTCTTTTGATTTTCTTTTTTGAGGTATTTGCCATTATTAATCCTGTTTTGCCTTCATTGCACCGTGCGGCGAATCTCTTTTCTGCGTTTTATCAGCAGAAGCAACGGGCTGCTTACCGTTGCTCCTTAACGCCTTTCTTTCCCGCAACCGTCTTTCTGGGGCCCTTTCTCGTACGCGCGTTGCTCTGGGTTTGCTGACCCCGGACGGGCAAGCCCCTTCTATGGCGAATTCCTCTGTAGCACGCAATATCCCGCAACCGTGCGATATTCTGCGCGACCTGCCTTCGAAGCTGGCCTCCGACGATATAGTTGCGGTCTATGATCTGGGTAATTCGACTGAGCTCATCTTCGCTGAGTTTGCCGGCCTTAGCGGTCTTGTCTATCCTGGCTTCTTTGAGTATTTGTTCGGATGTGTACTTACCTACGCCTACGATATAAGTCAACGAAATCCATATCGACTTTTCGTTGGGAATGTCAACACCCACAATACGCGGCATTTTGGCTCCTATTCTAACTGCTTAAGTTTTCAGCGAATTCTCAATCAACCCTGGCGCTGCTTATGGCGGGGGTTTGGACAGATCACCCGCAGCACGCCCTTGCGCCGGACTATCTTGCATCTCTCACATATACGCTTTACAGAACTTCTGACTTTCATTTTCGATATCTGCTTTCAGATCTTCCGTTCTCGGGCCATCGGCCTATCGGATAAAACCAGGCCTTTAGGCTCAATGCCGAAGGACTATTCGACCTCTGTTGAGATCATAAGGCGACATTTCAACAACGACGGTATCGCCGGGGAGAATCCGAATAAAGTGCATTCGCATCTTCCCGGAGACATGCGCCATAATCTTGTGGCCGTTTTCCAATTCCACCTTGAACACTGCATTAGGCAAAGCATCAGTCACCTTAGCCTGTAACCGAATTGTGTCCTTTCCTGCCATAGTTTTTGTGCAACACATTCTTGCCGGCGACAACCGCCACAACCTAATATTCGCCTCTATTTCACCGTCAACACTTCACAACCTTCATCTATTATTACAATAGTATGCTCAAAATGTGCCGAGCAGCTCGAATCTCTCGTCACAACAGTCCAGCCGTTTTTCAGGGTCCGAACCTCTTCGCCGCCGGCGTTAATCATAGGCTCGACGGCAAGGACCATGCCGCGCTCGAGCACAAAATCATTCGCGAGCAGCTCGGAGCTGACAAAATTCGGCACCCTCGGCTCTTCGTGCATTTCCGTGCCGATCCCATGTCCGACAAAGTCCTTGACGACGGAAAAGCCGGCGGCCTCGGCGTATTGCTGCATCTTCCCGGCTACACTGCTCCATCTGACGGACGGGGCACAGGCAGCTATCGCCAATTCGAGGACTTGCTTTGTAACGTCCATCAGCCTGCGTCGCTGCGGCGAGATATCTGCGATCGCAACCGTAACAGCCGCATCGCCGCAGTAACCGTTAAGCCTCACGCCGAAGTCGAGGCTCAGAATGTCGCCTTCCTTGAGCACGGCGTCGTTGGACGGAATTCCGTGAACAACCTGCTCGTTGATAGAGGCACAAATCGCCCCTGGAAACACCGTGCGCGTCTGCGGGTTGCGGACGCCCTTGAAAAGCGCCTGGGCGCCGGCCTGGGTCGTCATCTCGAGAGCAACCGCATCCAACTGCGCCGTGGTCACTCCCGGCTTTGCCATCTTCTGCAATTTTGAAAGAACATCAGCTACTATAGCGCCGGCACTGCGTATTAACTCGATTTCTCTTGCGCTACGAAGCGTAATAGCCATTTGAATTCGTATCTCGCATCTTCAAAAGTCGGTTAACGCTTCACAACCTAACGAGAGTCTGCAACTTCTCGAAGACACAAGCCTTAACTTCATCGGGGTCTCTATCAGCCTCGATGTCGAACACAGTGCCGTTTTTTCTATAATAATCGACCAGCGGCTCAGTCTGCCGGTGGTAAGTTTCGAGTCTATTGGCCACCACTTCAGGCGTATCGTCAGGGCGCTGCACGAGCCTGGTTCCGTCGTGGTCGCAGACGCCGTTGGTTTTGGGCTTCAAATTCTCAATGTGGTAAACAGCACCACATTTCGGGCAGCTTCTTCTGCCGGTCATTCGAGCATGGACCACACTGTCGTCTATTTTGAGATTCACCACGGCGTCGATAGCGCCGTCGCCGGCCAACGATTTATCAAGCTCGCGGGCTTGATTGACCGTTCGTGGGAAACCATCGAGAACGAATCCTGCCGGCTGCGCCTTCCTGATCGCTTCGCTCATCATATCAATTATGATCCGGTCGGGAACGAGGTCTCCGGCGTCCATATAGCTCTGGGCCTTCTTACCGAGGTCGGTGCCGGCGGACCTGTTGCGACGAAGGATATCGCCGCTGGACAAATGCTGAATTCTATACCCGGCAACGATATTCTTGCACTGGGTTCCCTTGCCCGCCCCC
>DATEBC010000525.1:0-3069 GCA_035288065.1 Sedimentisphaerales bacterium
GCCTGTGTCGGGGCCTTGCCAGGCCACGGCGATTCGGTCACCGGCGGTGGACGCCTTCATCAGGGCCGAGATATAGTATGTTCCGTCCGCTTCGAGCGCGATGGGGTCCGATATCTGCCCCGGGTAGAGATCGGGACCCCAAGGACGAGGTCCGGCGTTTATATAAGCGATCAAAGTGGCATTGGACGGGTGTAAATCGGTGCTGAGCCATAGTTCTCCGGAGGCATCGGCTTCGATAAGGAAGGTGTATTCGCCGGTGTGTCCGACGTGGAGCCAGCCGTGGAGCCGGCTGCCGTAGTTATCCATGACGTTTGTCGGGCCCTCAAAAGTGGAGAGGATTTCCCTGCCATCCGGGTTGTCCGGAAAGTTGGGGTCGTTCGTCAGGTCGGCAATCGACGAGCCGGGGATGCCGGTCCACCATTCCCGAAGGATTCCGCCCATGCAACAGCAGCTCGTGGTGAAGCTCCAGATATCGCCTTTGGTATAGGTACTGGGGAACGGCGGATAGTTCCGTTTCAGCTTCGTATCGACCCGCCAGCAATACTCAGTCTCGGGCTCAAGGTCGGCAAGGACGATTGTCTCCGTCGGCACATTTCCTCTATATTGCGGCGCAGCGGTGCTGCCGGTAGCGATAGCCGCGACGGCAGCCTCATCCGTCCCGCAATACACATTGTAGCTGAGCGTGTAGCCGCGGGTATCCAGGCCGCCCAAGTGCCATGTGCAGGTCGGCTCGGCGGACACACACTCCTCACCGTCAACCGGGCTCGGACCCCATGCGCACTTGGGTATCACCGTGAATTCCCACGTGCGGCCGAGACAGTACGCCCCGATCCAGTAATCGACGCACCAGTAGTAGGTCGTGCCTATAACAAGGGGGGCCCTTGCAAATTCAGGAATGGCCGGGTCGTTATAGCCGACTACAAAGGCGTTTTCATCAACGTGAGGCCAGGGCGGGACAGTGCCGAGAGAATGGGCTTCGTCGCGATTATCGACATCGGCTTTTTCATCGCTGAAGTAGGCTTTACTCCATTCCGCATTTGGGCCCGGTCTGAAATCCAGAACCATATAAACATTGTCCCCCGAATACTCGGCGCCGACAAAGCTGTCTGTGGGCGGATTTGGCAGATAGGCTGCCGTACAGTATGGCCCCGGAGTGGGGACCTCGACATGGTCGAACGTTCCAGTCATGAGCTGGGTGTTGTCGTGCGAAGTCACCGCCAGACCGAAATAAACATCTTCGGCCATTACGTTGGTATGCGAACCCACCTCGTTCCAGGTTTGACCATCAATCGAGTTATAGCCGGTCATCGTATCGCCAACACGCTCGATCTTAACCCAAACCGGATCTCCCAGGTCATAACCTTGAGGGACATAATCAATCTTGTTGTTGTCGCCATCGGCAGCGCTGCGCCATTGAAAAGATGTTGCGTGGTCGGTTGACGTGTTATTCGTCATAGCCATAAAGGCGTGGCTGGAATCCTCGGCAAGCGTCTCGCGTATCATTACGCCCGCTTTGCTCCACTCGTGCGTTCCGCCGGTTATGCTTATAACGCGGGCGCTAATCATCCAGTCGCCACTGATCTGGGAATAGCAATAATGGAAGCCATCAGCCTCACCCCAGATGCCATGACCGGAGCCATTAACCGTCCAGGCATTAACGACCAGGTTAGCACTCCCGGCCTGCCCAATGTTGCCGATATCCTGACTGGCCCAGCCGTCCGGCAATGCCGCGGGGGCTATGCCTGCGGGCAGCAGAATGAGACCAAGAATAAAGAGACTGAGCGCTCTTCTGCGCGAAATCCCCAGCAGCAGAAGCATCGTAGCGGCGATTTGGCATCTGCGCTTCATAGTTAAACTCCCGTTTGTACAAGCGTCATAATACCAGAATCTGCTCTGGGTTTCAATAATATTCCGGTTATTTTCCGGTACGCCGTTTCACGGGGATGTCAGGGCGAGGGTGGGGTATGTGCTTAAACGGCCAGGGCAAGCCCCACGGGCCCCTGGCGGGGATGCCCTCGATATGCGCGGGCGAGACGTCCCGCAAGGGATCCCTATCGGGACCCGCGACACGGGTATTGACCGACAACAGACGGCGGAGGACAGAGGACAGAGGACGAAGGGCGGGGCGGGCAAGCAGAGTCATCGGGGAGAAATGTTTTGTGGCGGCTTGTAACGGCGGGGGTATTTGGTAGAATTGTCCTTTGTTGGCGGTGCAGGCTTGGCCGCTATTGTGAAAGAAAATTACTGAAACTGACCGATTCTGTGGTTAAGCCATGACATAGCCATTTTTTTGACACAGATTTACACAGATTAACACTGTTTCCGGGTATTTGGATTCCTGCTTTCGCAGGAATGACAGATTATGTCAACGCCTCACGGCGGTTCCGGCATTAGATTAGTTAGAATGAGTTTCAGATTGAAGGAGACCTTACCATGCAGAAAGGTAGAAGCGTTAGTCGCCGCGGTTTCATCAAGGGTTCGCTCGGTGCAGCGGCGGCTTTTACGATTGTGCCGAGACACGTCCTCGGCGGGGCCGGCAATACGCCGCCGAGCGAGAAATTCGGGGCGGCCTTGATCGGCTGCGGCGGTCGCGGCAACGGGACTTTCGAGGGACTGGGGCCGGACGTCGAAAAACTGGCTATCTGCGACGTCAAGTTCCTCAAGAAGGCCGACAACAAGACGATTTACTCCGACTTTCGCCGTGTCCTGGAGCGCAAGGATATAGATATGGTGGCGATTGCGACTCCGCCTCACTGGCACGCGCTTATCTCCATCGCCGCAATGGAGGCGGGCAAGGACGTGCTCTGCGAGAAGCCGATGACGCGATTCATCGCCGAAGGCCGGGCCGTCGTCAACGCCGAGAAACGCTATAATCGCATCTTCCAGGTGGGTACGTTCGGGCGATTCGACGCCAGCAAGGACGCCAACCGCATCCTGACCCACAAGATTATGGCAAGCGGTCTGCTGAAAGAGTGCAAAGCCGTGCATCGAGCACGAGGCGGGCTGAAGGTAAAGGAGTGGAGCGGAATAGTCAACGCCCAGCCGGAGCCGATACCGGAGAGCTTAGAC
>DATEBC010000526.1:0-5673 GCA_035288065.1 Sedimentisphaerales bacterium
GTCGAGGTTTCCGGAACGGCATTTGCGGGTTAGAACAAAACCGCTTCGCGGTTTTAATGCTAGCCCGGATATTGCTGCGAAGTGCACAGCCTGTGGCCGTGTGAGAGAGCAGAGCATGAAATATCCGGGCTAAGGGCAGAACACCTCAGGCCTCACCTCTCACCATTTTCTCGACACAATCCTCGTGAATCGGCGCAGGCCTGTACCATGAATTGGGGTCAACCGAAGTTCGCGCCGGTGCAGCCGAACGCGCCAAGCGTTTCGTGAAAACAGACCCTATAGCTAGGCCGACAGCGTTACTTGATCCTTAGGGCGGGCCGGTTTCCGCCACTGTGCCTCAATCTGCTCGAGCGAACGGCCCTTGGTCTCCGGCACAACGCGCCAGACAAGAATGATGAGCACGATGCAGAATACAGCATATATATAGAATGGGAACGCGTGTTGGAAATGCCGGACAAACCACGAGCCGCTGGCCTGGATGAGCGGGAAGGTTTGTGTCACCAGGTAATCAGCCGTCCAGAGGAAGAATGTAGCCAGGCCGAGCGCGCGGCCCCGGACGGCAGTGGGAAAGATCTCGGCCAGAATCACCCACGTCACCGGCCCGACGGACATCGCAAAGCACGCAATATCCCCCAGGATAAACAGCAGAAGCCACAATTCCGTCCTCCCGACGAACGCCGCCAGCCCCATCGCCAGCAGCGAAATGCCCATCCCAGCCGAGCCGATTATCATCAGCGGTCTTCTGCCCACCTTATCCACCGTCCAGATAGCGACAACTGTAAAAATAAGATTAACCGCCCCCACGATGACCGTTTGCAGCAGGGCGGCATTGGTCCCGGAACCCATCTTCTTGAATATCTCGGTCCCGAAGTACAGAAAGACGTTGATACCCGTAACCTGCTGAAGGACCGCAAGGACGATGCCGATAACCAGCACAATCTTCATCTTAGGTTCGAGCAGTTGCTTGAGGGACCCGCTCTCTAAGGCAATTGCCTCTTTGATTTCCGCCAATTCTGCCTTTGCATATCCGGCGCCATTGACGCGCGCAAGGATGCTCAGCGCCTCGTCGCCGCGTTTTTGCTTTGTCAGCCAGCGAGGGCTTTCCGGCACGAAGAACAGCAGCACTAAGAGCAGCACAGCCGGCAGCGATTCCGACCCGAACATCCACCGCCACCCCTTTTGCACGGGCCAGGATGCAACGTCGTACCCGGCCAATTCAACGTCGAGCCGGCTAACCTCGACGCCATGCTCCCCGAGAAAATCAACGACAGCGCGAGGATCAAGCGCACCGGCTTGGCGATCGACAAACCCCGCCGCCTGCACATCATTGATATCTTCGCAGCTATCATCGATAAACGTCGCCACGGCATTCACATCCAAAACCGTCCCGTTTTCAGCCACGTGTGCGGCGACTCGCCCGCGGTCTATCTCCGTGCCGTAAGCGGCGATGAAATAATTAGCCATATAGACAACCATGAAGCCTGTAACAATGGCGAACTGGTTGACGGAGACCATTCGGCCTCTTATGCGTGTGGGTGATATCTCGGCGATGTACATCGGGCTGGTGATCGAGGCCGCCCCGACTCCCACGCCCCCGATTATCCTAAAGATGATGAATTCGTCTATCGTCCTCGGAAAGGCAGTCCCAAGAGCCGAGACCAGAAAAAGCACCGCCGAGATGATCAGGGCCTTTTTGCGTCCGAGCCGGTCGCTCAGAAGCCCGGCCATACAGACGCCGACCATACAGCCGATAAGGGCCGACGCGGCGGCCCAGCCCTTCTGCGCGGCTGGGTCCAGGTTGAAGTGCCGCACCAGAAATCCGATGCCTCCGGCAATCACCCCGGTATCGTACCCGAACAGCAGCCCTCCCAGGGCCGCCACCGCAGAGATCTTGATGACATAAACCACGCTGCCCCTCTCCCGCATGGAAAGATCATTGCTCATAGCTTATCCTCGAAATCGCACTGTTACACACGCATCGAGCAGTCTAAACCGTAGCCTTCAACAAAATCGAGACACCCCATCTGTCATTCCCGCGCAGGCGGGAATCCACAAGCACCAGCCTTGATAGCACTCTGGTTAAGCCATGGCCAAGCCATATTCTGTCACAGCCTGCCGCCCAGAATACCGCATCCGGGACGGGTTTTCACGGATTTTCTCGCCCGATGCCCTCGAAATAACGCCCGATGGAATTGTGGCGGCACTGCCACTGATTCGAGGGTGGCATCCTCAAGGCCGTAGGCCTTGGGGATGGCTCGGAACGGCAGAGCGGCCGGGGCCGATATTGGCTCTTTCCAGGCGTACGCCCCTTCAAAACGATGCCCAAGCCCTGCGAACGCCCGCAGGAATAACGCACCCATCAGGCAGGTCAATAACTCCCGCCATTTTCTCCTTGACAAAACCGTCCTATAATGCTATACCAACCTACTGGAAAGGCCGGCATAATCAGTAGGATAAGGGCTTGCCGCAAAAACAGTCTTGGCCCGGCCTAAATCAGAATGGATGCTCAACGACAAAAACAACGGATTGTGTCTCTGCTCGCGGTCGTGATGGCCTTGGCGCCGGCTGCCTCCGCCGATCTTACACTGATCTATACCGGCTCATTCGACTTACGAATCCCCGTAGAGCCGCAGACCGGCCACGCCTGGATGAACGACGCCGTTATTAATGTTCCCGAAAGCTTCACCGTAATAGACCTTGACGTTGAAATCACCCTTGAACACACCAGCGTATTCGACCTCCAGCTCTTTGTCCGGAGCCCGGACGCGACGGCATTGACCTTGATCTACTACGACCCCGCCGACGAATTCTTCGAAGGCCAAAACTATACCGCCACGATCTTCGACGATGAGGCCGACACCCCGATCGAATCGGGCCACGCCCCATTCACCGGCCGATTCACGCCAAGAGCGCCCGCCGAGCTGACCGTCTTTGACGGCCGCGACCCCCAGGGTCCCTGGACGATACGAATCTACGACTCCTGGTACGCCAACGTCGGCGCCCTCTACGAAGTAAAACTAATCTTCCAAACCCCCGAACCCGCCGCTTTCCTCCTCCTGCTCCTCGGCATCCCCCTCGCAAGACCTCAAAAACCCTGATATCCTTTCCCCTCCTTCCGCCCTATGCCTCTCGTCCGTCGTCCGTCCTCCCTCGTTCTTCTGCCTCGATCCCTCTCCATATCACCTTTAACCCCCCCATCACCCCTGGTTTTCTCCCAGTTTTCCTACGAGTTATGGCCGAAATGCGGTCTTCTCGCCTTGACTCCGCCGCCCGATCGTGCTAACATAACTTCTTGCGCGTCCCTATGCTCTCAGGGATGTCCTTTTTAGGAAACAGCGATATGCCGGGCAACGTCCGGTCGATTTTAGTCACATGGCAGAAGCGATCAAAGTGATTGCCCATTCGCGCACGTTCTGATAGATTGATTTTGTTGCTCTTTTGCCAATAAGCTCTATGGAAGGAGTCGCGGGTAAAATGCCCGACGAACTAAAGGACTTGGACAACTTGAAACCCATCGACCACGCGGTGGTCGCCAAGCCCCATACGCCGGTCTATAAGATGCACCGGTATTTTGCCCGCCGGCCATGGAGCGTCTTCCGCTCCCTTATCGAGCACTACTCCAACCCCGGAAGCATCGTCCTTGACCCGTTTTGCGGCGGGGGTGTTACAGTGGTCGAAGGCCTTCGCCTCGGACGCAAGGTCATCGGCGTTGACATCAATCCTTTAGCGACGTTCATCACCCGCATGGAAGTTATCGACGTCGATATGGAACAACTCAAGGACGCATTTGACCAAGTCGAAGCCGCCTGCCGGGCCAAAATAGAGGAACTCTACCTGACCACGTGCCCCAAGTGCGGCCAGAAAGTCCCCGCCGACTGGTTCGAATGGAGCAATGTTGTTGAGTGCAAGGAATGCGGTAAGATAGTGGAGCTCCACAAAGCCGAGCGCGTAGGGAAAGGCGAGAAGATTGCAGGCGTTTCGGCAGGCAAGTATCTATGTTACCACAAGGAATGCAACGCCGAGTGGCGACCGTCCGAATGCAAGCGTCTCGACGACATTTTGATAAGCGTGCATATTGTTTGCCCCAAGTGCCGTCATAAAGGTGAGTTTCCGCCGCTGGCCCAAGACCTGGAATTAGCCCGTTCTGTTGCAGGAGACCACCAAGAGCGGATTAAGCGAGATGGCTTATGGCATCCGACTCTGGAAATGCCCGCCTGGTGGGACTTGAGACGACCATACAATGCGCATATCAAGCGATTCGATCAGTTCTTCACGCCACGGAACTTGTTTGCTAACGCCATAATCGGTACGTATATCAAGGCAGCCAAAGGCAGACTAAATCAACCCGTGAGAGACCTACTAGGATTTGTATTCAGTGGCTCGTTAAGGTTCACCAATAAGATGGTTTTCCGAAATAAAGGCTGGCAAGGAGGAAACCCGATTGAGTGGGCGAGTAGCACTTATTGGCTACCGGAAGTCTTTTGCGAGATTAATCCTTGGCGAGCATGGCAGAACAGATCAAAGGCCATCAAGTCCGGCAAAGAGTACTCGAGAAAAGAGGTTGGCCGTAAGTACGTGATGGCCGAAAGCCACGAAGAACTTCTGAATGCTCCGACGGCATTTATTTGGACTGGGACATCCACAAGACTTCCCTTGCCGGATGATTCCGTCGATGCAGTGATTACAGATCCGCCTTATGGTAACAACGTTCTGTATGCAGAATTATGCAACTTCTACTGGGCATGGGTCGGCGGCATACTCGGGCGAAACGGTCTGATCGATGATACGGAAGAAGCCATCGTCAGCAAGGAGCACAACAAAGGCCTCCCTGAATACAGAACGCTGCTATACGAAGTGTTCCGTGAATGTCATCGCGTTCTGAAACCTGGCCGGTGGATGGTAATGACCTTCCACAACAAAGAGTTTAAGGTTTGGAACGCTATTCACCTTGCAGCACACGACGCAGGGTTTAGGCTCGCGGAACGCGATGGGATGATCTATCAGCCGCCAATCGCAAACTATACACAAACGATACAGACACGTCGAAGCAACTCGATGCTGGGGGATTTTATCCTGTCGTTCCAGAAGGTGGAAAGGCAGCCGGAATTCAAGCAGATCGAGCATGCGCAGATCGGGCGGCAGATCGAGCGGCTGGCCGCAGAAGCCGTCATGTACCACCGCGCCGCGTCGCTCTCGACGATCTACCTGAAGCTGATGCCGTGGCTTCTCAACAAGAACCTGCTGGACAAGATGGGCGAGAAGGAGGTCGTTCCCTTCCTTCGCAACAACTTCGAGGAAAAGGCCGGCCTTTGGTATGTGAAGGAGAAGCCTGGCGCTGAACTGCTGCGGGCGATGGAGGAATACAGCCAGCAGCACTACAAGGCGTCGTACGAGCAACTGAACTTCGTCCCGGTCCTCGCGCGGATTGAATATCTTGTCAAGCGGTTACTGTACGAGCGCGGCTACGCGACGCAGGACGAAATCCTCATCGCCATTTACACGAACCTCATCAACTCGAACATGGCGGAGGCGCGGGAAATCAACCTGGTGCTCAACAACATTGCGCAATTAGTTCCTCTGGCGGAGGCGACCGGCGGGACGACGCGGCGGACCAAGGGCGGACGGAAGGTCTGGAAGCTCAAGGAAGACATAGAACGGGAGAACCTGTGGGGA
>DATEBC010000527.1:0-3005 GCA_035288065.1 Sedimentisphaerales bacterium
AGTCGAGGGGCTTAGAATAACCGGCCTGGAGAAGGTTCCCGCCGCAGAGTCGCTCGGCCTGGAGAACGGAGACGTTATTCGTCGTGTCAATGGGCAGCAGTTGACCAGTCTGCAAAAGGCTTTCCAGGTCTTCCAAAAGGCAAAGTCGCAGCCGAGCATCAGCATGGAGCTTTCGCGAGGCGGCGTGACAAAGGAGCTTACCTTCGATCTGCAGAGATGAGAATGAATTTGACAACCTTACGCAATTAGGTGAAACAGATGTTCACAAAGAATCCAGAAACAAATCAATACAGACCAGCCGATCTTGCAAGGAATCTCTTATGCCTTACCATTTTCCTCTGCGTGGTCTTAGTCGGCTGTAAATCGAATCGCACCTCTGCGGATTCGCCGCAGGGTTTGACGCCGGAACCTGAGCAACTGTATTCGGCGGGGCATACAGGGGACCTGAGCGCTCAATCGTACACGGCCAACGCGACTATAGCGGGGGTTAGTGACAGAGTGTCAAGCCCGGATTCGTCTTCCTCGGGGCGTGCTGCGATTCGCGGCAGGCAGGTGGGATACGATTCGGCTGCGGCGCCGCCGGTAATCGGCGGCGGTTTAGGCTCAACCGAGGCCCCGCGTGTTATTGCCGAGGTCGCTGCGGAGTCGGAGACGATTTCAAGCACGGCCGAGCCTGTGTCCGGCGTAATGACTGTCAATGCGCCTGTGCTTAATGAGCCGGGGATGGCCGATGAGATGATATCCTTGAACTTCGATAAGGTTGATATTCATGCGGTTCTGAAGACCATCGGTGACATAACGGGCATCAATTTTGTGGTTGATAAGAGCGTGACGGGTCCCATTACCGTGATGTCGCCCACGAAGATACGGCTTGGGGACTTGTACGGCACGCTTGAATCGATTCTGGATGTTCAGGGCTATGCGGCTGTTCCGGCGGGCGATCTGGTCAAGATAGTCCCGAAGGCCGATGCTGCAAAACGCAGTCTCCAGGTGCGCATCGGAAGCGACCCGGAGCAAATCCCGATGGTCGATTCGGTCGTCACGCAGATTATGCCGCTGAAATACGCCGACGCCGAGGAGGTCACCCGGATCATTCAGCCTTTCCTTGCCGGCGATTCGCAGATGTCAACCTATGCCCGCACAAATTCTATTGTTGTTACCGATACATCCTCAAATATACACCATCTTGCAAGAATCATCGAGAAGCTTGACGTTGCGGGCCTAAAAGAGGATGCCTCGGTGTTTCCTCTGAGGTTTGCATCGGCTCAGGTCCTCAGCGAACAGATAGATCGCATAATGGCCGGTGAATCTGCGCTTTCGTCATCGTCTGGTCGGGATCGAACGGCGGTTCAGTCGCAGGCAGGTCTGAGAATCCTGCCTGATGAAAGGACGAACTCTCTGATTGTTGTGGCCAACGCTCATGATACGCAGGCAATCCGTGAGCTGGTGGAGAAGCTCGACGTTGAGCGTTCGATTGGCTCAAACAACGTTCACGTGGTGTATCTGCAAAACGCCGAGGCGAAGGAGACGGCCCAATCTCTGACGGCGGCCCTGGCTAACTTGAAGGTATCAGGCGCGATTGAAGCCGCTCAGGGCGTTCAGGTGACGGCGGACGAGAGCACTAACGCCTTGGTGGTCGCCGCCTCGCCTCAGGACTTCGAGGTTATCAGCCAGATCATAGAGAAGCTCGATATCGTTCGCGAGCAGGTGCTGGTTGAGATGCTGATCGTAGAGGTAACCGAAGACAGCGTCAAAGAGATCGGCGTTGACTGGGCGACGCTTGATGAATCTGTGGACGGCAGCGCCAGAGGCTTCGCAGCCACGAATTTCGGGCCGAGGGTGGATTTTGCCAGCGGCACTCTTGAGGGACTGGCCGTCGGCATGTGGAGAGGAGCCGGCGACAATCTGAAAATCGGGACAATTCTGTACGCCCTGAAGAAGATGACCGGGGTTAATATACTCTCGACGCCGCATATCATGACATCCAACCACAATCAAGCCAAAATAGTCGTCGGTGAGAATATTCCGTATGTCGTGGAATCCAGAATAACCGAGACCTCGGACTTTCTGACGCCGACCGTAATAGACACCTTCGACTATAAGGACGTCGGGATCACTCTCGATATTACGCCTCACATCAGCCAGGGCGGACTTGTAAGGCTCGAAGTGAACACTGAGTTCACAAAACTTATTGAAGGCACCACGGGCAGCTCGGCGAATACGCCGACAACGGCCAAACGCGAGGCTCAAACGGTTGTCTCAATGGAAAGCGGCAGCACCGTCGTGATCGGCGGGCTTATTCGAGACGATAAAACGATTGTTGAGAAGAAGATTCCTTTACTTGGCGATATGCCTGTGCTGGGCAACCTCTTCAAGTACCGCAAAGACAGCCTGCAAAAGACGAATCTGCTTCTGTTCATTACGCCTTATCGCCTGGGCAATCAGAAGGATTTGGACGATATCACCGAGAAAAAGAAAGCTGAGACGGAGCCCGCAGTGGAGGAATTCAAGCAGAGGAACGAGCAGAAGTGAGGATTGGCCAAGCCCCACGGGCCGCTTGTGTGGGCGTCTCTCGCGGGACTTTTGGGCGCTGAGGAGGTTGACCGGTGAATATGCAATTCGACTGGCACACGGCAGAGAAGGTTGGTCTTTCGGCCCGCCGCTGGCGGGACGCGCCGCGACAGGCCCCGCCCGCCGGAAGCGGGTCACAAGGCGTCCCGCCGCAAGGTCTCTTGCCGGAAGGCGCCCCTCACGGGACTTACGGGACTTGCGGGGATGTTCGCAACCTCATGCAGCCCGGTCGGTGCATCGAGTCTATTTCTCCCGAACAGTTCGCTCCGGAGCTGGTGAGAAAGCTTCCGCTTGAATTTCTGAAGAAGCAATGCGCGATTCCGATTACCCTTGAGGACGGGACGGCGGCGGTCGCTCTGGCCGATCCGCTGAACATCGAAGCTTACGATGCGATTGTGGGTATTTTGAATCAGCCGTGTACGCGGGTGGTTTGC
>DATEBC010000528.1:0-2619 GCA_035288065.1 Sedimentisphaerales bacterium
CGAAAAAATATCCGCCACCCGCTTCGCCTCTTAGCCGGCGGGGCCGGCGGCGGGTAGTAAACCGGCAGCGGACCCGAACCCTGCGGAGGCGCAGGCGGCATAGGACTTGAGTAATCATCATTCTGCTCGAAATCCATCGTATTCCCTTTCAAAAATGACAGGACCCATTATAAGACGACCGCAGCGGACCGTCAACTGAGAATATCTTGCGACCAAACCAGAGCTATCACTTACCTACCAGCTTCTGAAGGGCGCCGCGGGCGGTGACGACACATTTGACAATTTCCGCCATAAGCCTGCACGCCTGACCTCTCCAGACCCAGTTAAGGATTGCTTCTAACTCTACGCCACTCAGCTTGCGCCAGTCGCCGAAACGCAGATCGGCGGGCAGGTCATATTGCTCGGCCTGTTTGATCAGCACGACGATCCCGGCGACGGCGCCTATGGCCATATTCTTAGGCTCGATACCGTTGTCCAGGGCCAGTTGCATTGTCCCGAAGATTCGGTCGTTGATGCCGAGCTTGCGAACAGCGTCTCGACCGGCCCTTGCGACGGTGTCGGCAAGGTATGGACTGGTCATGCGCTCGAGAAGGTCGTCGGCATAATCTCTAAAACCCGCCTCGGTGAACAGTTCATCGCCCAGCGACCCATATTTCTTTATCAGTGCCGGGCCGCACTCGCCTAGGAAAGCCCCTCTGGCGATCTGCATAATAGCCGGCTCATCTTTCAACTGTGTTATTGCCGAACAACCCTTAACCGCCCCGATAAAGCCAAGCAGCGAATGGACTGCGTTGTGCCCGTAGAGCTTGGCCTCCTCGAAAGGCAGCAGGTCGTCCTTCTCGATGAATACCCCAATGCCGGGCGTAAAGTCGGGAATCCACGTTCGGCCTACGAGGATTCGGTTGAACTGCTCAACGAGAAACGCCCGCTCGATGCCGGGCGCAATAGTCTTGAGTTTCAACTGTGCAATCTCCGCCGGATCATCCACAACCCTGCTCATCTTGCCGATCACAGTGTTCAGGAATTGTACCCTTGCCGGCAAAGGCCCGTCGATTCTCTCGCCGACAAGCTCATCCAATATCTCAGCGGCGTGATTATTGTTCTCAGCCGTATAGACAATCGTGCCTTCCGCTTCGCTTTCTTCAAGTCCTTCGGCTATCAACGATGCAACGCTGTTCTCGCCGCCCGATTCATAGAATTTCACCGACGGCAGGCAAGTCACAATCTCCGTTGACCGGTCAAGGACCTCCGCAAGCAGCCGCCTGTCTTGAGAAACGTTCGGATCAAGCAATTCGACACGGTCAATCTTCTGCGGCTCGATGCCGTCCGCCCCGGCGACGTTGACCCAGTAGCTCCCATTATTGGCCTTGACCGCCTCGACCAAGCGCCGGTCGATCTCGGCGACGGCTATCCGCGAGAAGTTGCCGCTCTTAAATGCCTCGGCGGCAAAGAGCCCGCCCTGGATCGGACCGAATCCGAAGCCGGTGAATACATGCTCGCCCATAATCACCCGCCCGCCGTCTGCAAGAAGCGTTTGATTTGGGCCTTGTCCGTCAGAATCGTCATCTCCAGCTCATAAGTCCTGCTCTTGCCGGGGGCGATATGAATCAGTTTCTTCTGCTTTCTCGCTGCGGCCTGACCTATCGGCGGATTCGTCCCCGGCTCCAACGCCGTTACATACTCGCCCGGCCCCCAGTGCTGCCAGTTCGCCAGGCACGGCAACTGCTCCTTGCAGTATTTCATAGCCAAGGCGATGCCGAGCTTGCGATTATTCAGGCCGACCGTGCAGATGCCCCCTTTGTCGGCCTTGACATCAATAAAGCCGCAGCTCTCGCCCCCTGCCCGGTGACTGTCGATAGGCCCCGCGCACTTCTTGAAATTGAGCTTGCTGTTGAAAACGGCGTTGTCCATATCCAACCCGCGTGACGTACATTTGCCGTTATAGACGATATCAGTCCCTTCATCGACCAGAGGCCAGCCGAAGTTGCAGTGATAGAGTATCATGTGAGGCGCCGGCGTATTGCCCAGATTGGTTACGACGTCGCAGATACTGATGGTCGGCTCGCCGATGTCACTGGATATGGTCCGCCTCAATTCAAGATTCGGGCCGAACACCCGCGACTGCTTGACCACCACGGTTATGCTCATCCCCAGTCCGCCCGCGGCGGAGTCGGGCTGGACAATAGATTCGACCCTGGCAGGCAGATTACTGATCCGCCCGTGCAGCCCTCGCTGCCCGTACTCGTCGCTCTCAGGCCCGCCGATGTGGGTCAGGCCGCACGTAATCAGCAGCCCGCCGGGAAACGACCACAACCACTCGATACCCGTATTGGCGTCGGGCCGAGGCGCGGTAAGCCCCCCGTGGCTCAGCCAGGCAAGGCTGTACTGATTATAGAACGCATCGACGATGTCGCCGGCCCTGTCGAGGGCAACCTTGTATCGCAGCCCCGCCCCGGTGTTCACCCAGGCGATTCGAGTCCCCCTGCCCGGGCCGTTATCCAGAACCGAGGTCTCGATCCCCCCGATCTGCTCATAGTTGCTGACTTTACTGCGCCATTTCAATTTCAAGTCCTTCGCGGCCATCTGTTTTCCCTTTCTTTCTTCTGAAGTTCCAGGAGT
>DATEBC010000529.1:0-4537 GCA_035288065.1 Sedimentisphaerales bacterium
GGATCGCCTGCTTGACAACTCAAGAAATTGCCCTTCATTCGAGAAAAGCCGTTACCCCCCATTGAACTGCCGCCTTTTATAGATGGAACGGCAACTTTGGATACAACTGTCCTGATATGAAAGAACCCGGACAAACTCGAAAGGAGACCGATCATGGCAACTCTCAAATCACAATACGATGCAAAGGTCCTGCTAATTGCGTTGGCCTTCGCCTTTATCGCCTGCTTCGCCCCGGGCTTCGCTGAAGAGTCCAAGAACAAACCCGGCAAACCAGCCGCCTCCCAGGCAAGAGCAGCGCCTCAAGAGACCCCGGCGCCCAGGCCTGCTCCCGTGGCGACACCTCAGCCAGCCGCAACGCCGGCGTCCGCGCCCGCCCCCCAACCGGCAGCTCAAAGACAGGTTGCCGGGGTTTCGTCCAGGGCGGCAACGCCAACGCCGGCCGCCAAAACCCCATCGACCCCGACCACCTCGCCTGCCTCGACTCGAAGCGCATCCAAGAGCGCCCCCGGATCGACCTCGCGATCAGCCGGCGGAACAGCCCCCAGTGCGTCGTCAGGCAGGAGCACTCTGAGCCCGGCAGCTCCGAGTCGGTCCCCGAACGTAAGCACGCCAAGCCGAACACCGTCCGCAACAGCTCCGAGTCGAGCGCCATCTGGAACAAATTCGAGTCGAGCGCCGACAATATCTGCTCCCAGCCGAGCCCCTTCCAGCAGTTCCGGAACCTCCCGGCCCACTTCACCAACGCCAAAGTCATCAAATTCTTCGTCAACGAATCGCAGGATCACCATCGGTCCCAGAACCACCCCCGGATCGGTAAGCGTCAGCAGACCCTCTACCTCAAGCACGTATAAACCGCCGACCACAAGCTCGAATCGAACCATAAGCTCGTCAAGAACAACTCGCATTACCCGCCCGGTTGTTGTGGACAAACGCTCGACTCCGACAACATCCGGCCAGACCACGACCCGCTCGGCCAAAATCAGAACCATCGAACCGACACCCCGTTCGACAACAACGATAACCGAAAAGTCAACACGCGCTTCAAGCGTCCTGAAACGGCCGGCTCCAAACTCAAACGTCACCGCCAGCTTGTCAGGAACGACCCGAATCACCCGTCCAATCACGATTACCAGGCCGTCCGTCACCGCTCGACAGGAGACAGCCGGCCCATCCGCCACAAGAACAATCGCATCCAAATCCACTGCACCGACAGTGAACACCTGGAAAACGCCCTCCTCGCGGCCGGAACGTACAGCCAAAACATCAGCCGTCATCAGCCAAAGGAATACCGACAACAGAGGAAAGAAGATCTCCCCCGTGCATCAGACGACTATCATAAACAACAACACGATAGTAAACAATCTGGCCGGCCGCAACACAACGCGAGAGCATCGCTACGGCACGCTCGGGTATAGCGGGGCGACATATCACGACCGTCCGTATGAGATAAAACACGGCATCCACAGCCGGCACATCTATCGCGACTTCTGGCATCGAACGCATTACCGGGCAATCTGGCCGAGATATCACTTCGCTCTGTGCTACAATTTCGGCAATTACTCTACGTTTAGCTACTGCTATCCGTACTACCACCGTAAGTACGTCTTCGTGAGCATCGGCGGCTGGTGGCCGGTCTATTACACCTACCCCCGTTACTACTGGTATGGCTATCACCCTTACGCGTGGTACGGCTACTATCCCGTTGCCGCCGAGATAAGGGGCGACACCTACAACTACTATACCTACGACTATTACTACACCGGCGAAGGCCAGGCGGCACAATACACGCCGGCTGCAACGACCAACTACATCACTCCCGTTGACCACACGACTTTCGCCGACATCCGTGCGAAGCTGGCCGCCGAGGCCGCAGCACAGCCGGACCAGGCCACAGCAGCCGACACATATTTCGAGGATGGAGTAAAGGCCTTCGAAAACGACGACTATGCCGCCGCCATCGAGAAATTCGCCGAGGCAATGAAGCTGGCGCCGGACGATATCATACTGCCCTTCGCTTACGCTCAGGCCCTCTTCGCCAACGGGCAGTACTCGGAAGCCGCAACCATCCTCCGCACCGCCCTGGCCAATATCAAGCCCGAAGAGCAGACGGTTTTCTATCCTCGCGGCCTCTACGGCGACGACGACAAGCTCTTGGATCATATCGACAAACTCTCCGAGAAGGCCGAATTCTACGGCTTCGACGCAGATCTCCAGCTCCTGCTCGGATACCACCTGCTCGGCGTCGGCGAACTCGACGCCGCCGTCGAGCCGCTGAGCAAAGCGGGCCAGGACTTCGCCAACGCCGAGGCATCGCAAATCCTTCTCAAGGTCCTTGAGAAGGCAAAGGCCGAAGCCGCCGTCGAAGCGGCCCGGCAGGAGGATACCAACTAACTCAAAATGACCGCTTTGCCTTGTCATACCTGCGAAAGCAGGTATCCAGTAGTGTGGCGGCTGAGTGGATTCCCGCGGGAGTTTACCCCGCACCCCGATGCGGGGCGGGAATGACACAGTGTCCTGTATTGCTGTCGTATAAGGACTTATCGTATCGTCCCCAGGGGACTGGTCAGTTTGAAAACTAAGGTAGTACTCCGTAACAATTGAATCTATGAGTTGTCATTCCGCACTTGATGCGGAATCCACTTCTTTACAATCTGGATTCCCGCTTTCGCGGGAATGACAAGCAACAAATTCAAATGTTATGAGGTAGTAGTGGCAATGAGAAATAAATATACAACAACGCTGCCAGTAATAATGCTCATCGCCGGCTTAATGCTCTCATCCGCACCGGCCGGCGATGAGTTCGCCGTCTTCCCATCCTCCGACGACCAGGAAGCACCCGATGTCCACGGCGCCATTGTAGTATGGCAGCAGTTCGTCTATGAATACGGCGACTACGACATCTACATCGCCGACATCAACTTCCCCACCGATCCAAACCTGATCGTCATCGGCGACGCGAACGACCAAATGGCCCCGGCCGTCTTTGAGAATACCGTTGTCTGGCAGGACAACGTTTTCTGGGATGGCTCCTTCGATTGGGACATTCGAATGGCCGACATTACCGACCAGGCCGACCCGCAGGTATTCGCGGTCTCGAACATATTCAACAACGACGAGCAGAAACCCGCAATTCACGGCAACATAGTCGTCTGGCAGGATGGCGCGGCCGGCTGCTTCGATATATACGGAGCCGACGTCACCGATCCATCCTACCCGACCGAATTCGTCGTTTCGTATGTCGAGATGAGCCAGGAGGCCCCCGCAATATACAGGACCACCGTTACCTGGCACGACGACTACTCCGGCCACTGCGATATTTACTCCGCCGATATATGGCGGAGAAACAAGCCCACCGAATCACCTGTCTGCTGGTTTGATGAAAATCAGAAAAACTCTGCCATCTGGGGCGAGACGGTCGTATGGCAGGACGACTATTTCGGCGATTGGGACATCTACGCCGCCGACATCTCCGATCCCGACAACCCAGTCGAATTTCCCATCGCCACCGACTTTTCCTCGCAAGAGAATCCCGATATCGACGGCAATCTTGTCGTCTGGCAGGACAACCGGCACGGCAACTGGGACATATTCGGCTACAACCTCACTACACGCCACGAGTTCCGCATCACCGAAGACCCGCACGACCAAATCAATCCCGCCATAAGCGGCGACCTTGTCGTATGGCAGGACAGCCGCGACGGCCCCTCGAACATATACGCCGTGCGACTTGCCGGCCCTGATATCGCCCGATGCTCCGAGCAAATAGCCGGCGACGTCAATAACGATTGTCGCATTGATTTGGCCGATTTCAGCGTAATGGCCGCCAACTGGCTCGAATGCAAGATCGATCCCAGCGAAACCTGCAACCAGAAGCAGAATAGTAAGCAAACAGGAAATGAACCGTTCTCAACTCCAGGCAAAGCGTCATCCGAGCGCACGCAGTCATTCCAAAGCAAACCACTGCCCGAACGCCAACTGCCATTCCAGCGCGAGCCGTTATCCGAGCGCAAGCTGTCATTCCCGCGCAAGCGGGAAACCAGTCTTTGACAAGTGAAGAACGTAACCAGGAAAAGTCATTGCGAGGAGCGCAGCGACGTGGCAATCTCATAACGTGTCGAACACACTATTTTACTGCAGAGGGGAGCAAATTGCAGCGACCCGCTCTGGCCGAATCTCGCAACGACAACTCAACGAACTAAAAAAGTCACAGATTACAAGTTCTATTAAACCCGATTGGAGGTGCAAAATGCGAAAGAAATCAACAACAACTCTGATACTGGCTGCAACCAGCGGAATTCTGTTCATTGCAGGCTGCGGAAACAGTGCCTCGACAGGCGCGGGCATAGGC
Organism: Sedimentisphaerales bacterium; assembly: GCA_035288065.1. Classification (GTDB taxonomy): domain Bacteria; phylum Planctomycetota; class Phycisphaerae; order Sedimentisphaerales; family Anaerobacaceae; genus JAFGCD01. The sequence continues at coordinate 4,349 of DATEBC010000529.1, forward strand.
GCCCTCGCAGGCGCCGGAATAGGCCAGCTTGCCGGCGGAAGCACCGAGGCGACCCTTATAGGCGCCGCCGTCGGCGGAGGAGCGGGCTATATAGTCGGCAACGAGGCCGATAAGAAAAAGGCCCGCAACGAAATGGCCGGCATCCGCGAGGAAATGAACTACGTTACTGTGAATATGACCAACAGCAAC
>DATEBC010000530.1:0-6327 GCA_035288065.1 Sedimentisphaerales bacterium
GTGCTGACGGCATGGCCCCAGGTCATATTGCCCCAGTCCCAGCCGTAAGGATTGTGCTGATAGAAAAGGTGGTGCTCGCCCTTGTAATACACCAAGCCGTTGGAATCGTTATTCCAGCCGCGACGCGAGGTGAAATGGAACTGCGGACGAAGCTTCTCTTTGTAAAGGTCTTTACTGTCCTTGATAGAGCCGGCCTGGACGATGGAGCTAAGCCCCTTTGAGCCGCGCCCAAGCGAATCGGCCCGGAGCGTCACCTCTTTGCCCTTGAATTCGCCGACATCCAGAACCATCCAAAAATCCGGCTCGGCGTCGGCAAGCTCAATATCGAAGTCACGAACAACCTCGCCATCGACAATCAGCCTCAGTACCCGCTTGCGCGCCCCGTTCTTGACCGGCAGATTCAGGTATCTTTTCTTAACAACGAACTGCCGGCTCTTCTCGCCTTCCGCCGCCGATGCCCCCAGGTCGCTTTGAACGATATAATCTATATTGATATGCCCCCAGCCGCCCTTTTTCTTATCCACAATTTCAATCTGTGCGGTTTTGCCCGCCAAATCGGAGACATCCCAAGAATGCCAATCAAGCGCCTCGGTGCCGCCAGGCCTATCATTGGGCCCGGTCGCGGTGCGCACCGTCTTACTGTCAGCAACCAGGTTTATGCAGGCCTCGCCCGGATACATGCCCCCGCCGATGAGGAAGTTGATGCACTTACGCTCAATCACAAACTCGGGCGAAGTCAGCGTCCCGGTCGTGTCGTCGCCTTTGAAGTACGTATTTACGAGCCGTTCGCCCTCAAATCCGCTGACCTCCATCTGATTCGGCAACGTACCCTTAGCCGGTGCCGGGCCAAACGCATCGCCATCAACTTTCCAGTCGCCGTAAGTCTCACTCTCAAAATCAGCGATAAGAATATCTTCTGCTTGCGGTTCCGAGGCTCTCGACCCAATGCCCCAAGACCCGCACATCGCCGTCAGAATACAAAGCAGCCATCTCTTCATCGTGCTTCCTATTGCAGACTTCTCGGATGGGATTCGCTTGACACTGGAAGCATTTAACACCAAAGAAACACCACGGTAAAGCATTTTCCACCGCGGATCGGGCAGCGGGTGTTAAATCATTTTCTGGCAGGTGATTCCCGGCTTGTCAATGGTGGTCCACAGGGACAATAAAACCACTCTGGTCATTGCGAGGTCCGCCGAAGGCGGGCCGCGGCAATCTCCCGCTTTCGAACGAATGAGATTGCTTCGCTGCGCTCGCAATGACTGAATACGTAATCCCTTGTCAGGAAAAAGCTTAAACTTCACCAGAGAGATTAGCAACACCCCGGGCAGACAAGTTGATTTCAGGTTTCATAAAATAGGGCTGCATAGGCTGGCATAGGGGTCGGGAGTATGGTAGCATAAACCGGATGAGTCATTGGATTGACTGTTCGCAATGTAATTCAGAAAAGGCAGAATGGATAACTGGGAAATAGATAAGCCGTTGGGCCAGTGCTTCGGCAGCGGCAAGGCGATAGAGCCGGGCCAGGAATACGTCGGGGCTTTGGTGGCGACCGAGGAAGGACTGCAGAGGCGGGATTTCTGCGCGGAATTCTGGGAGAGCGAGAAGCCGGAAGTCTTCTGTCACTGGCGAACCAAGCTGCCCAGGCCCGACGAGAAGAAGCACTTGTTCGTCGATGACGAGATGCTTATGGCGTTTTTCGAGCGCCTGGCCGAGGAGACCGACCAGGAGAAAGTGAACTTCCGATTTGTCCTCGCCCTGGTTTTGATGCGCAAGAGGCGATTGAAATACGATGCCGCCAAGACCGAGAACGGGCAGGAGATATGGCGGCTCAGAGTGGTCGGCGAGGGCGCGTTCGCTGAAGTGGTCAATCCGAACCTCGACGAAGAGCAGATAGAGCAGTTGTCCTCGCAGGTTGGGCAGATATTGCATGCGGATATGTCTTGAACAAGGATTTTGAATGTCCGGCAGAGTTGGTATCGCGTTCTTGATGGCGGCGTTGATTCTCGGCGGATGCAAAGGCGGGTTTCGCAAGCCGCTGCCGATTTGTGCGGGCAAAGGCTCGACCGGCGATGCGACTGCGGCGCTGGCGTCGCAGGCAGGGAAGGCTGCTCCTCTGAAGGCGACGGGCACGTGTCGATTGGAGTATTATACCGAGGATAAGCGCAGGCCTGAAAAAGAGGCGTTTCCTGTTCGGCTGTGGATGAACCCTCCATCTAAAATCTCGCTGCACGGCGACGTCGCTTTTGATCCGCGCGGTGTAATACTGGGGGCGAACAGGGAGGAATTCTGGCTTGCGATAAAGCCCAAGATCAGCAGCTACTGGCGCGGCCGCTGGTCGGACGGGGACAAAGTTCAGACGTTGATGCTGAACCCCAAGATCGTGCTTGAGGCGGTCGGCATTGTTGCGGTGAGCGGCGATGCGTCGGATCCGGGCGACTGGTCGCTGACGAACAAGGGACCCTACGACATACTTACAAGGCGCGACGAAAAAGGCTCAATCAGTAAACGGATATACGTATGCAGTTGCGATTATTTAGTGCGGAAGATCGAGTATTTCGACGAGTTCGGGCGAGTCGCCGTTCTCGCAGAGCTGGATGATTATGAGGAAGTCGGCGAAGGGTTCAAAGTCCCGCGGCATATCAAGGTTGTCAGGCGGGGCGAGCGGGGCAGGGACGACTCGGTCAGGATCAGCCTCAAGTCCGTCAAACCGATGAGCTTCAATCAAAGGCAGTTGGAGGCGCTTTTCCAGGCGCAGCCGGGACGCTTCGAGCACGTCTATCAAATCGTCAACGGCGAATGGGTCGAGCAGCCGCAGTAAGCGATACGGATTGACTTGGCGCCGCCAAAGGGCGGCAACAAAGGCTCAGAACTTAAAACTCAAAACCTAAAACTCAAAACTCTATTGGCGTATGGCAAAGATTAGTCTTCGAAAGAGAATTGAGCGGGGCGTATTCCTGCTGGATGGGGCTATGGGGACGCAGTTGTTCGCACGGGGGGTTGAGGTCGGCACGTGCACCGATTATCTGAACGTTCAATCGCCGGATGTCGTATGCGAGGTCCATCGTGCATATCTGGATGCAGGCAGCGATGCCGTCCTTACAAATACGTTTGGGGCAAACAGGTACGCTTTGGGTCGGCATGGGCTTGGCGGGGAGGTCGCTGCGATAAACCGGGCGGGCGCCGAGGCTGCCAGGCGGGCGGCGGGCAAGGAGAAGTGCGTCCTTGGCGATATCGGGCCGAGCGGGGATTTCTTAGAGCCTTTGGGGGCGCTCAAGGCCGACGATCTTGAAGAGGCCTTTGCCGTGCAGGCCAGGGCACTCGTAGCGGGCGGCGTGGATGGTCTTATCGTCGAGACGATGACGGCCCTCGATGAGGTAAGAATAGCGATTGAGGCGGCCAAATCGGTCGCACGGAACTTACCGGTATTTGCATCCATGTCCTTCGATAAGGTGGGCGATGGCTTCAAGACGATGATGGGTGTCGATGTCGAATCAGCGGTTGCCAAGATGCTCGCCGCCGGGGCCGATGCGGTCGGCTTTAATTGCGGCACGGCAACCCTCGATGAATACGTGGAGCTGGCAGCGAATTTTGTCTCCGCAGTAGAGGCTTTGGAGAAAACCCGCCTTACGAGTCACGGGTCACTGGTTACTATTTTCGCCGAGCCGAACGCTGGAAAGCCCGAATTGATCGACGGCAAAGCGGTTTACCGAGTTACGCCAGAAGAGTTTGCCGCTGCAGCCGAGAAAATACACGCCGCCGGCATAACCATAATAGGCGGCTGCTGCGGAACCACCCCGCAACATATTGCAGCGGCGGCAAGGGCACTGCGGTCGTAATGGTTCGATTCCGTCTCCGTCGGATGTATGACTGGAATTTCCATTTTGGCTGAGGCCGGCTGCGCTGGGGGGAATGGGTATAGACAGTCCGCCGCTGTTTCCAAGGGACAAGTTCCGGCGACGGCTAAACGGCCTGTGTGGGGGGTGGAAGGAGCTTTCTGATTTGTTCGATGGTTTTCTGTGTTGCACCCTGGTTCTTCATTATTACTTCTCTGCCGCTCTGGGCTATTTTTTGGGCGTAGCCGGGGTCGGTGAGGCATTTCTTCATTGCTGCGAGCAGGTCGTCTTTGTCTTTGACCATGATTGCGCCGTTATCGGCCAGCAGGGCATCTACCGTCTGTTTGAAATTGAATGCGTGGGGGCCGAAGATGGTGCACTTCCCCAGCGCCGCAGCCTCCATCATGTCCGAGCCGCCCATCGGGACGAGCGATCGACCGACAAAGATTATCGTGGCCAGAGAGTAAAACTTTCGCAAATCCCCCATTGTGTCGCCGAGGATGACGGTGTCGATTTTCGATTTACTATTTTCGATTTTCGATTTTGTGCCACCCTCGGGCGATGCTGTTTTTAGGTCGCTATATCGGATAAGGTTAAAACCGGATTCTTCTATCAGTTGTGCGACTTCGTCGAATCTTTCGGGTTTCCGGGGTACGACGATAAGGCGGAGGTCGGCGAAGCGGGCATCCTGCTTTAGCTGCTGATAAACATCGAGCAGTATTGCTTCTTCATCGTTCCCTGTGCCGCCGAGGACCCAGACCCGCTCAGCCTCAGTAGCGTCATTGCGAGGAAGCGAAGTCCGCCTATGGCGGAAAGCAATCTCATTGGTAGGTTGTGAGATTGCCGCGCCCTCACTCTGTTCGGGATCGTAATGACGACAGATGCCGAGTTGCCGGGCGATGGTATCGGCGCCTTCTACTTTGTCCTGCGTTTGGGCGGTGTCGTATTTCAGCGAGCCTGAGACGATTACGTTGTTGCAGCCGAGCCGGGAGAATCGGCGGGCGTATTCGCCGGTTTGGGCAAGAACGAGCGTCACTTTGGAGAACATTGCTTTGATGAGCGGGCGGATTCTGTTGTAGCTCTTGAAGCTCTTGTCGCTGATTCGGCCGTTGACGACTACGACCGGGACGCTGAGCCTTTTTGCGATGCGGACAAAGTTAGGCCAGACCTCGAGTTCCATAAGCACGCAAAGGGCCGGGCGGATATTGCGAAAGGCCCGGCTCATTATCCAGGAGAAATCGAAGGGGAAGTAGAATACCTCGAAGCGATCGGCGAAGACGACGGTTGCGCGGGCGAAGCCGGTATCGGTCGTAGTGCTAACCACAATTTCATAATCGCCGAATCTTCGTTCCAGCTCATCGACGATTGTCCTCGCCGCGTTGATCTCGCCTACGCTGACCGCGTGCAGCCAGATGCACTTTTGGGCTGGATTCTTTCGAGAGATTCTTCCGAGCCGCTGCGCCCACCCGGCGCGATAGCGATTGTGCCGGATAAGGCGGTACAGGGCCACCGGGGCGACGGCTACAACGGCCAACAGGTATAAGAAATCAATTATGATTCTCATCGGTTATCTGTGCAAGCGAGTTACGGAATGATACCTGCGGCGGATTGGCGTGTCAAAGCAAATGATTGTGCGATGCGACGGGGGCTGTGCGGATGGGGGTTGAGTTTACCGTCGCGGTTGCCAAGTGCGCAGCGAAAACAAACAGAAACCCAGGAAATTCATCGCGGATCATTGGCAGGTGTTGAGCCAATAATCGGCAAGCTGTGCGACGTCCTTGAAGTCTATATTGCCGTCTCCATCAATGTCGGCGATGAGGACATCGGGTGTTTGCCGCCACTGATTTGCCAGAACGGCAAAGTCGCGGTAATCCACGGGATAGACGGCGTTCACATTGGCGGCGTCACACAGGCTGAGCGCCTCGCCGATGGTGACTTTGAGGGAGCCCGATGTATCGAGGGCGTAACTGTTGGCGGCGACGGCCTGGAATTGCGTGTGATCGCCCGGTTGGCCGACGGCGTGCACCGCAACAGTGACCTGACAGGCCTGGCCCGGATCCAAATCGCTATTGGGACAGGGCTTGGGGTATTCGTCGGTGGTATAGAATGCCGCGGAGCCGACCGTCGTGGGCAGCTCGCCCGAGTAAACGCCCGCCTCCAGCATCATTGCCCGAATCATAAGATTGCCGCAGAATTCAGGGGAAAAGGAGCACATATCGTCCAGATTGAGCCATCCCCAGCCTGGCAGCATGCCCCAGCTTCGAGCGTATGGCTGATAAGAGTCGCCGCTCATGTCGAAGCCGATCTGGTTGAGTTTGCCCACCTCTATCTGGCGGCAGCCAATGTAGAAGCTGCCGTTGTTTATGACTATGTTTTTGTCCGAGAGAGAGATATCGAACCAAGCCACCTCCGGATTGGGCGCAAGGACGGATGGGGCAACGGGATCCACTATGATCGGCGTCATCAGCGGCGTTCCCGGCGCCCCGGCGCC
>DATEBC010000531.1:0-5176 GCA_035288065.1 Sedimentisphaerales bacterium
CGTCTCGGCCTGTGCTATCGCCTGCTGCCGTTTTTGTCTGGCTTGTTCCGCTCCCTTGATAGCCTCGGCCTTGGCCCGATCGATGATTTCCTGAGCTTGCGTCTCGGCCTGCTTTATTTGCTTTATCAGTTCCATTGCCGCCTCTTTTACCGGTACAAATTCCCAATAAAAACAATTACCTTACAGTATTGCCCCCTCGAGGGCAACAAAATAGCTGCTCTAACTCAGTATTTTTTCTCCTCAGAGCAGTTTATCCACTTTGACCGCAAGCTCTTTGACGTGCTCCAAGGACTCAGTGAAGGCGCCGCGTTCGGAATCGTTCAATCGCAATTCGATCACCTTCTCGACGCCGTTTTCACCGAGAATCGCCGGCACGCCCACGAAATAGCCGCCCGCGTCGTATTCCCTGTCGCAATACGCGCAGCACGAAATGACGCTCTTCTTGTCTTTCAATATCGCCTCAGCCATCTTGACGGCTCCCGCCGCCGGTGCGTAGTATGCGCTGCTTCCGAGCAGGTTTACGATTTCAATGCCGCCTTCTCGCGTTCTTTGGACTAACTCGGCGAGTTTATCGGGCCTGATAAGCTCCGTGACGGGAATGCCGCCTGCGCATGTGAAGCGCGGCAGCGGAACCATGTCGTCTCCATGGCCGCCCATCAGCAGGCACTTGATCTCCTCGACGCCCACTCCCAGCTCGCACGCGATAAAGTAGCTGAACCTCGCCGAGTCGAGCGCCCCGGCCATACCCATTACTTTATTGGACGCAAATCCCGTTACCTTCGCGGCTGTATAGACCATCGCATCGAGGGGATTACAGACGACGATTATGATGCTGTCGGGCGAATGTTTGACCGCCTGCTCGCTGACGCTTTTGACGATTTCTACGTTCTTGGCCAGCAGGTCGTCCCGGCTCATGCCCGGCTTGCGCGGAAAGCCGCTCGTTATGATTACGATCTCGCTGCCGGCCGTCTGCCCCCAGTCGCACGTCCCCACTATGCGCCCGCTCGATAGCTCGATCGGACTTGCCTCGGCGATGTCTAAGGCCTTGCCCGCAGCCAGTCCTTCGACGATATCCACCAGCACGATCTCGCCCAGGCCTTTGTTCGCCGCAATATGTGCCGTCGTTGCCCCGACATTGCCCGCGCCGACCACTGTTATCTTATCTCTTGCCATACGACTTACCTCATCAACTCACTCAAATTCACCGTATAAAACCGAACGCCTGAAATGCCCGATTATACACAAACCGCCCACGCAGGCAACCGTCATAATCAACTCCCCAATCAACCCCTCCCCACGATATGAATATCACATACAAGCCGGCAGCGTGAGCTTGTCCCTCACGGGCCCGCCGGATATGCCGCGCAGACTCCAAGGCTTACGTTTTTCAACTTGGCCAGGAGGGTCTTTGTTGTCTTGATTCTGGTTTTGTGGGCGGGTCTGGATGGCAACGACGCCGGCGGTTTTTCGGGCGCAACGTCGCCCTGACGGGGCTCGCAGCAGATTGTGTGTGCGGGGGCTGAAGAAAGGGCCACAAGCGTGATGCTCGTGGCCCTATCAGAGACTGGTTCAGCAGGGACGCTTACAGCGTTCTGCGTTTTCGCATCCAGCCGACAAGACCGGCGCCGATACTTCCTAAGAGAATCGCACTCGGCGCGGGAATCGCCGGAACTTCGTTGATTCCGATGCGGACGCGGTAACTGCCGTCGTTGTCGTCATAGGCGCCCGGCGCTCCGACGAAGCCAAACCCGTCAGGTATTCCGAGTGCCAGACGGGTAGCGCCGGCAGGGGCGATGAACTGCTGAAAGATGCTGCCGCCGGCGACACCGTCCCCGATGTAGAAGACCTGCCCAATCGCGGGAGTCAGCGTAAGGAAGTCGATTCCGAGTCCGCCGGGGCTAAAGTCCAAAGTTGCCGGAGCCGGTCCACTGCTGGGGACCAAATCATTCAGGAATACACCGGTTAGAGGACCTTGTGGTCCGAAGTAGCCGCTGATGCCGCCCAGAGCGCCCAAGTTGCTGCCGCTAAGTCCGTTGCCGCTCGGTCCGAAGTACGGAGCACCGTACCCTCTGTAGAAGCTGACGCCGCCAACCGCCGGGTCCAGCGCACGGACCACGTCACCGGCAGAGACAGGGATGATCGGCGGCAAGGTCTCCTGGATCTCTTCAGGAGTCGGTCCAGCGTGTCTAATCAGGACCGACCACGGATCAGAGGCCAGCGGGATTACCAAGTCAGTGCGGCCCGCCAGAAAGATGGCGTCGCTCCCGTCGATTGTCGCGTCAACCGTCATGCCGGCCCGTGCGACGTTCAGCGCCGCCAGCAGCATTGCTACAAATGTGAGTTTCTTCATGTGTCCTCCTTCCTGTCCGACCAGAAATTGATGGCCGAACGCAGAAACAGTTAATACTTCTTTTCGGGAAAGCCTCCTCCTGGCCTACAGGAGTCCTTTCCATCACTGTGAATCCTAAAACAGAGATAGATGTTAATGATTGTTCTATGCCAATGTCAAGTGAAAAAACCAGAAAATTCGCAGTATCTTTGCCAGTTTGAAGAAATTCTCTCTCGCATGTTAAAATGGGCAAATTTAGTACTCAGTGATGGCCCTATTGGCAGCTCGCACTGAGGCAGCTTGTATCAGCGGTTCAACTTGCTCAGCAGGGTGTTTATTGTCTGGATTCTGGTCTTATAGGCGGGGTGGGAGGAGAAGTATTGGCCGAGGTGCAGTTCCTGCGGGGGGCGGGAGAGTTCGGCTAAGCGCCCGAGCAGTCTTGTTGCCGCCTGGGGGTCGTACTTGGCCGCTGCGGCTAAACGGACGCCCAGCTTATCGGCCTCGGATTCGAGGTCTTGGGAGTAGGCGCTTTCGAGGAACTGGATGCCCATCTTTTTTACCCAGCCGGCGAGGACTCCGCGGGCGGGCGTCATCCTCGCAGCGGTGGAGATGGCCGAGTTGCTGATGATGCGGTTCATCGCGTGTCCGCGAATAACGTGGGCCATCTCGTGTCCGAGGATGAATGCGACTTCGTCGCTCTCGCCGCCGCAAAGCTCGACGAGCGAACGGGTGATGAAGATGAATCCGCCCGGCAGGGCGAAGGCGTTCGGCTCGCCGCCCTTGACCGCCTCGAAGCTAAACGTGCGGAACCTGTTAGCCGCGCACTCCGACAGGCGGGGCGCGATTTGGCTCAGCAGCTTATCGATCTTAGGGTCGCCATCCGGCCTCAACTGCCTTCTGACCTCGTGCGCGATGTCTCTGCCGACGTCGTTTTCGACTTTGATCGCGTCCGCCTCGGTCCCCGTCATCGACTGCCATATCCACTTGGCCTTGCGGACCTGAGGCCCGACCTTCCTGCCCAGATTGTAAAACAGCTTGCTCAATTTCTAACGACAACTCCCCAAATCATATTCAACAAAAGGACTACTGCTGTTCTGTATCGGCTGACTTCCGGAATTGTCATTGCGAGAGCCGGCGAAGCTGGCTCGTGGCAATCTCCTGCTCCGGCGAAATTGAGATTGCTTCGTCGTCCCCAGGGGACTCCTCGCAATGACACTCTGGATTTTAACCGGCGCTCACCACTATCTTTCTCTGAGCCATCTAAAGACTTCCCGCAGCGAGGGCCGTTTTCCGTACATGAGGATGCCGGTCCGGAATACCTTCGCCGCCGCCCACATCACAAGCACTACCGTCGCGGCCAGCAGGGCCATGGAGCCGAGTATCTCCCCTATCCACACCTCGGAGCCTGCCGATATCCGCAATACCATCACCATCGATGTCAGGGGCGGCACGAACGAAAGCGCCCGGGCAAGCCCGCCGTCCGGGTCGTCCACCAGCCTCCGCCACGAGATCATCGGCACAATGACGACCATCATAATCGGCATCATAAGGCCCTGCGTTTCCTTGATTGTGTTGCAGATCGACCCGGCCCCCGCGAATAGTGCGCCGAATAAGAGATACCCCAGTACGTAATAGACCGCAAGATAGACCATCAGATCGCCGCTAATCTTAATGTTCATTCCATGCCAGCTTGCCGCTGCGTATGCCAAGCCGGCCCAGACGCCTATAATTGTCAGCCCTACACCCGCCAGGCCGACGATCTTTCCCGCCATCAGCTCAAACGGGCTGACTGCGGACAGCAGCACCTCGATGACCCGCGACCCTTTTTCCTCGATCATACTGCTGATTAAATGCTGCCCCGTCCCGACCAATCCTATATAGACCAGGAACATAAAGAAAAACGGGAGCATAAATCGTGCGCCGCTGTCGGCCTGGCTCTGGACTTCTTCCGTCTCGGCCTCGCCGACGTCTATCCGGTCGATTTGCACGCTCTGCAGTTTGCGGACCAATTCTGAAGAGAGGTTCTCCGCCTCGTACCGCAGATTCCTCACCGCCTCGATCATGAGGTACTCGACGGTCCCCATCCTGTTCATCTTGCCCGGATTGGGTTTGCAGGTGTAGAAGCGTATCTTGCCGGCGTCTTGCACGATGCCCTCATCGAGGACAATGTACGCGTCGAATCGCCCCACACGGAGCTGCTCCTTGCCTTGTTCCACGGTCGCGTTGGGGTCCTCTGCCGGTGCGAGCTGCTGAATTTGAATCTGCCTTTGTGCATTCCTCTGGTTGTACTCGGAAAAAGTTCCCCCCCTCGCCGCTTCAAAGACCTTGCCTGAAAGGTCGCTTATTGCGATTGTAAGAGGCTGCTGCGGAGACTTCTCGGAGGCCCGGCTTGTAAAGTAGATCATCCCCGCGACCACGCAGGGCACTATCAGCAGACCAAGAATGAACGTCTTGGTCTTGGCAGTCTCGATGTACTCACGCCGGGCTATCTTAAGAATCTTCTGCATTCGCCGAACCGATGAGCTTAACAAATATTTCGTGGAGTGAAGGAACCTTCACCTCAAACCTGTTCACGCGGACGCGATCGACCAAGCTCCTGAGCAGCTCCTGCGGGTCCCCGCCGTCGGTTAAGCCGATCTCTATAGCTTTGCCTTGCGATTTCACGGCGGCAACCATGGGGAGCCGCTGAATGAAGCCGGTATCGCCCTCGGCCTCGATGCAGACCGCCCCGGATTTGTGCCGAGCCTGAATGGCCGCGAGCCTGTCGTCAAGAATGGCCTGCGGGGCTGTTGAAAAAGCCCACAATTTATTTTGATTCTTCCATTTAGCTAAGCGGCCTTGTTCGGT
>DATEBC010000532.1:0-3594 GCA_035288065.1 Sedimentisphaerales bacterium
TGGATATCGGGATAGCCCGGCGGCGTTCTGGGGTAAAGAAAGGCTTCTTCGGGGACGTCCCGGGCTGTTCCGGTCTGGGCGGTATTGGGGGGGCGGTGGAAGCAGGTTTCCTCTTCAACGTATCGTTTTGGACGGATTATCAGGCGTGCGGCGGTGTCGGTGACAATGAGCGCGAGGAGAATGGAGATAGTTATTGCGAGGACCTTAAATTTGCGATCCTTTTCGTTGACCCAGGTCAGGTAGAGGGATGCGGCGGCGATTGGGATGATGATGAGGGCGATTGTGAAGTGGCCGAGGCTGTATCGACCGAGCAGGACGTCTCTATTCTGAGCAATCAGGTAGGCGACGTTGCTCGGGATAATCCATACCGAGCCGGCTATGAGCAGGGTTAGAGCGGTCTTAATCCATTTAATGCGGTCAGCTTTGGTCGTGGTCTTGATGTCCATAAGAATACTGTAACGCTGTTGTTTGTTTTTTGCCAGCCGGATAAGTGCGATATTCTACTCTAAACCTGCGGTAAAACCGCAGGCTAAATAGGTTGTCGGAGGCGAGCAATTCAGTTTGATGTATCAGGGATATCGGATATTTTGCCGTCGTTTGTAATCGTCAGGTTGTTGCCGTGTTTGTCTTCGATGCGCAGATAGAGGCCCCATTGGCCGGTTTTCTGGGAGACTTCGGCGATGAGGGTGTTTTGGCCTTCAATTAGGGCGGCGTGGGCGGATTCGGCGTCTATTACTGCGTTTCGAAGTGCAAGGACTTCGGTGATTAGCTTGCCGTTTAGCCAGAGACGGAGGGCATCGTCGCTGCCTGTGAAGATTCTTATGTCACTGGGTTTGTCGGAATTGAAGGCTCGCACGCCGTAGCCGGCGACGTTTCGTCGTTGCTCGTTTGGGAAGTGGGGGAGGAAATCGACATAGCCGGTTGGGGATGTTGCGATATCGTTTGAGGCGGCGGATAGTCTTATTGCTTCGAGCCTGTTTTTGTCGATGGGGACAAATGATGCCTGGTTGTTCCACGGGGCGGTGATAGAGGCGAACCGCCAGGCGCGGATGAAAGATGCGTGCATTAGGCTTTTCAGGGGGACTGTTTTGGCAAAGCCGAGGGCGTCGATTATTCTTATTGCGGGGTTGTCGCCGGTAAGGTATTTGCCGAATTCGGCCATAGGGACGGTGATATTTTTGGGGGGAGGCCGGCTGTAGTCGATGGGTACGTGTCCGGCGGCGATGTCGGTAGTGCCGAGGACTAGTGCGCCGATGCCGTTTTGCGATGAGATTCGGATTGTGCGGAGATTGTCTTCGGCGGTTACAAGGGTTTTGTCCTGGCCGGAGAAGTCTTTTTCGTCCAGTGCGAACCATGTATTGAACTTGAGCCAGGCGGCGCTTGGCGGGGCCCATTGTGCGGTTTGGGAATCGTTGAATTCATAAGGTTTCTTTTGTTGCGCGTGCGGGGGTTCTACAGAAGTGAAGGCTCGGTTGAAGCGGTCGAAGCCGCGGGTCATAATGTCGTGCGGGGACTGGCTATGCGGCAGGTCGAAGGTGTGGCCCAATTCGTGGAGGGCTGCGCCGATGGTTGTAGAGGCGGCGGCCCAGAAGGTGTGGCGTCCGACCGAGTCGCTGAAGAATCTGGCTGTATCTATTGTTGTTGTGTCGGTGAAGGCTCTTTGGGCGTCTGCGATGCTGCTGGGCCAGGTGAAGAGGTTCGCGCCGCCGAAGAGGGCGAGCCGGCCTGCGCCGAGGGCGGTGTGTGCGCAGGGTTGCTTCGTATTGGGGTCGAAGCGGGTGAATGCGGGGATGACAAGGTTTTTGGCGTAGCTGTTGGGGCATTTTCGGCGGATCAGATTATCTGTATAGCGCCAGAGGTCCAGGCCGGTCGTTCCGTGGTAGTGTTCGGCTGCGTTTTCGGCTTGGAGGGTGCGGACGATGACCTGGCCGGCATCGTCGAGTTCGAGGTTGAATGTCACTCGTCCGAAGCCGAGATCGTACATTCGCTCGGCGGTGAAGGTCTGCATGAGCTTCATTGCCGTGGCGAGCTTGCCGCGGTAGTCTTGCGGGTCGTTTTCAATTGGTGTTTGATATTCTGCGCTGCCGGTTTTGTCGGTGAGGAGGAAGACTCGCACTACGTAGGGGTTTGTCTGCGGCTTGTAGTTGAGCGTGAGGGGAAGTTCGTCTTTGCCTGCTTTGATAATCAGTTTATTGGAGCCGGGGACGAGTTCGGCGAGGGCCTTGAAATTGCCTTTGTGGGTCAGGCCGTCTATTTTGCGGGTACTTTGCTTCGACGATGTGTTGATGATGGTGACGCAGGTTGCGTTGGCGTCGGCAATGGTCCCTCGAATCAGGGGGACGGGGTAGCGAATGGTTGTATTGTTTGTGTAGTTTGTGAGACGAATGGATGGGTGGTTGTCTTTGTTGGATTGAGCCATCCCCAAGCTTCGCCCTTCGGCTGCAATACCGTATGGGCTGAAGGCCGTTCTACCTTCTGCGATGGGCGGCGCCTGGGCACAACAGGCAGCAGTTAAGATGGTTATGATCAAGGATGAGTTTTTCATCGTGTATGCAGGATACACGATTTGGCGGGAGTTGTTAAGTATGAACGGGCGGGAATATTTGCGTGGGCGCGATATTGAAGGTAGTGAATTGCGTCGTCGTCCCCCAGGGACAAGTCCCGACGACGGCTAAACGCATGTGGGCGGAAGCAGGGGGGTAATATTTAGAGAGGCGCCAATGGATTCCTGCTTCCGCAGGAATGACAGTGACGGCGGCGCAAGACGGTTGAAGGAGCGAGTGACTGTGCGGGCTACGCACGGCGGGCAGTTAGACTTTTTCGAAGGTGAATTTGTGTGCTTTTGCGTCGATTGTTATTTTGTCTCCGTCGTTGAATTTTCCGGCCAAGAGTTCTGTAGCGAGGGGGTTTTCGAGCCGCTGCTGGATGGTTCGCTTTAGGGGTCTTGCACCGAAGGCGGGGTCGTAACCTTCGTCCATAATTTGGGAGCGTGCGGCTTGGGTGAATTCGAGGTCGATGCTGCGTGCTCTGAGGCGTGCGGCGAGGTAGCCGAGCTGGATATCGACGATCCTGGTGAGGTTGTCCCTGGTTAGCATGTGGAAGACGATTATCTCGTCGATGCGATTGAGGAATTCGGGTTTGAAGACCTGCTTTAGGGCGTCTTTGACGTGTGCCTCGATTTCCCAGTCTGCCCCGGCTTCTTCGGTAAGCTGCTGGATCTGCTGGCTTGCGATGTTGCTTGTCATAATGATGACGGTGTTCTTGAAGTCGACGGTTTTTCCCTTGCCGTCGGTGAGTCGTCCGTCGTCGAAGACCTGGAGCAGGACGTTGAAGACGTCCGGGTGGGCCTTTTCGACTTCGTCGAAGAGGATTACCGAATAGGGCTTGCGACGGACGGCTTCAGTTAGTCGGCCTCCTTCCTCGTAGCCAACGTATCCGGGCGGCGCTCCGATTAGGCGGGCGACGGAGTGCTGCTCCATGAATTCGCTCATATCTATGCGGACCATTGCCTGCGGGTCGTTAAAGAGGAAATCGGCGAGGGCCTTTGACATCTCGGTTTTTCCGACTCCGGTTGGGCCGAGGAAGAGAAACGTG
>DATEBC010000533.1:0-3475 GCA_035288065.1 Sedimentisphaerales bacterium
TCGGAGTGCATCGGGCGGACGAACTGGTCTCCGCTGAGCGGGATGACGCTGATCGCGGTGACTATTCTAATCATTATCAGCCGGGGACTCGGCGACAAGACGGCAATTATCTCGTCGGTCGTGGTGGGAGCGGCGGCGTGCGTGGCGATGGCGCAAGCGACGGATTTGATGCTCGATTTGAAGACCGGTTATCTGGTCGGCGCATCGCCGAAGAAGCAGCAGATAGGTCAGTTTCTGGCGACGTGGCTGGGGCCGATTGTGATTATGGTGCTGATTTTCGTCCTGCACGACGCGTACAAGCTGGGCAGCGACCGCCTTCCTGCGCCGCAGGGCAAGGTGCTGGCCAGTATGATTGAGGGGATTTTGGGCGGCGACGTGCCCGTGCGCAAGTATATAGCGGGCGCGGGCCTGGGCGCGCTGCTGAGCACCAGCGGGATAGGTGGGCTGGGGATCCTGGTCGGCCTGGGTTTTTACCTGCCGTTCAACGTGGTTCTGACGTACAGCATCGGGACGGCGCTGCGGCTTGCGGTTGACTGGAAGAAAGGGGTGCGATTCGGCGAAGAGGTGGGGATTCCGGTGGCCGCGGGGTTTATAGTGGGAGAGGCGATCGTTGGGGTCGGCTTTGCGCTTTACTACTTTATCGCGGCGGCAATGAACAAATAGGCAACTACTATGAAGAAGCTCGGATACTTATTGATAACCGTCGGCTTTTTGGCGGGGGCGCTGGCCTGCGTGGTTGACGAAGAGGCGGTCTTGTGGGTTTACTTTGGCGGCGCACTTGCCGTCGGCATTGCAGGCGTGGCTTTTGTGCGTTTGAGCCATCGGCACGTCAGGACGTCCGAAGGCAAGACGGCTGCGAGTATTCAGTCCATTGAGAGAGCTTTGAACAATATTGTGGTGAACATAACACGACTTGACGACGAGACACAGCCCATCAATACATACGACGTTCGGCGCCGGGTGGACGAGATGTTTCTTGAGGATTTGACGAGTTTTGTGGAGGCGCGCCAGAGTATTGCGCACGTTTACGGGTTGACTGCCTACGGCGAGGTGATGAGCTGTTTTGCGGCGGGCGAGCGGTATCTCAATCGTGTGTGGTCGGCGTCGGCGGATGGGTATATCGATGAAGTGAATGACTATATCGGCAAGGCTCGTGAGCAGTTTGTCGATAGTCTCGAAAAGATTCGGCGGCTTAAGGTTACATCCGTTTAACGCGTATCCGAAATGCAGAGACTGCGTGTGCAAACAAGTTGCACACCCTACTAACTGAAGGGGTAACTATGAAGAGTGTACGAAATATCGGGGTCGTGGTTCTGGCGGTATTGGTGATTGCGTCGTGTGCGTTCGGGGCGGAAGGCGGGTTGAGTGGGGAGGCGATTGAGGAGATTCGCGGGTCGTTCGAGATGGACGCGCATACGCGGGCGATGTACAACTCGATTACGAACAACGATATCTCCGGCCTTGCCTTGAATCGCGACATTATGCGGGAGCACAATGCGCTGTTCAGCCATAAGATCAAGACCAAGGACATTACGAACCAGAAGAGCAGCGGGCGGTGCTGGCTTTTCGCCGGGCTCAATGTGCTGCGGCCGGCGGCTCTTGAGAAGTACAAACTCAAGGAGTTCGAGCTTTCGCAGAATTACTTAACGTTTTGGGATAAGCTCGAAAAGGCGAATTGCTTCCTGGAGAATATTATAGAGTTTCGCAAGCGGGATATGATGGATCGGGAGATGGAGTTCATCCTTCGCGATCCGGTTCCGGACGGCGGGTACTGGGAAAACGTTGTGAACCTCGTGGAGAAATATGGTGTCGTGCCGAGCCGGATCATGCCGGAGACGAACAGCTCGGGCAATACGGCCTTGATGAATGCGCTTATCGGGCGGAAGCTTCGGGCCGATGCCGTGAAGCTTCGCAGGATGGCCGGCGATAAGAATTCGGTCAAAAAGCTTCGAGTTGAGAAGGTAAAGATGCTGGGGGAAGTCTATAAAATGCTTGTGATGAATCTGGGCGAGCCGCCCAAGCAGTTCGAGTGGCGATTCGAGGACGCCAATTCGGTTGTGAGCGAGGTTAATGAGTACACGCCAAAGAGCTTTTTCGAGGAGTTCATGGGGGTGGATGTGAGGCAGTACGTGGATGTATTCAACGATCCGTCGAAGGAGTACGGCAGGCACTACAGCATCGACCTTACGCGGAATATCCGGGACGGGCAGGACAATCACTTTGCCAATGTTAAGATCGAGGCGCTCAAGGAAATCGCCTCTAAGGCGGTGCTGGATGATGAGCCGGTCTGGTTTGGGTGCGACGTCGGCAAAGACCAGAGCAGGGAGCACGGGATAATGGCGATGGGTATGTTCGACTACGATTCGATTTATGGGACGGATATGAGTATGAGCAAGGCCGAGCGGTCGCTGTTTCGCGAGAGCGTGCCCAATCATGCGATGGTGTTTGTGGGGGTGGATATGCGGGAGGGTAAGCCGGCCAAATGGCTGGTCGAGAATAGCTGGGGCAAAGAGAAGGGAAGCGAGGGGATGTGGACGCTTTACGACACGTGGTTCGATACGAATGTCTATAGCGTCATAGTGAAAAAGAAGTACGTGCCGGAGGAAGTGCTGAAAATATTCGAGCAGCCCGCCGAGAGACGGCCGCCCTGGGACCCGGCCTGGGCGCTGGTGCAGTAGGACCCGGGTGAGTAACCATCCCCAAGCCCTTCGGGCTTGAGGCTGCCACCCTGTCGATCCCGTCGCGCCGGGACGAGACAACAGCCAAAACGCAAATTCAAGAATGTTCAAGACAGGCTTTGGATAAGGAAACATGAAAGAGGCTGAAGGGAACGAGGCTGAGCACCGCGGGCGCAGGTGGAAGTGGCCGATTGTGCTGTTTCCGGTTCTGGTTATGGCGGCGATAGCGACGGTGTTCTTTTTCAGGGGGCAGGGAGTTGGAGAGCAGTTGAGGGCTATGGCGGCCGAGGGAGCGGCGGCTTATCAGGAGGAAGTCCGGGGCCCGGGATGGTATGTGAAGCTGGCGGAAAAATACAAGCTGCCG
This sequence comes from Sedimentisphaerales bacterium, assembly GCA_035288065.1. GTDB lineage: Bacteria > Planctomycetota > Phycisphaerae > Sedimentisphaerales > Anaerobacaceae > JAFGCD01. The sequence goes on from DATEBC010000533.1 coordinate 3,043, forward strand.
GCGATGAGACGGCCCGTTAGATTCTCCTCTCGGACTGTGACCGATGAGGATATGGCGGTTGTGGGAAGGGCGGATACGCTTCTTGCGGTGGATCTGTATGGTTCGAAAATAAGCGATGCGGGGATGGCGCATCTGGCAGGGTTGACGAAGTTGCAAACCCTGCTCCTGACTAACACCAAGATCGGGGACGCGGGCCTGGCGCATCTGGCAGGTTTGACGAAGATGCAAAGCCTGTTCTTGACCAACACCAAGATTGGGGATGAAGGACTGGTGCATCTGAAGAAGCTCAAGAACTTGCGATGGCTGAACCTCAGCGGCACAGAGGTAACGGATGAAGGTTTGGCGCTGCTTTGTGGCTTTGGAAATCTTGAGCACCTTGACCTTGGCAGTACGCGGGTGACGGATGCGAGCCTTGCCCACTTGAAGTCGCTCA
>DATEBC010000534.1:0-3713 GCA_035288065.1 Sedimentisphaerales bacterium
GCGGGCGGGGCCGCGGCGAAAGATTTTTTTTGACCCTGGGAAGCTGAGCTGCGGGGTGGTTACCTGCGGCGGGCTTTGTCCCGGCCTTAACGACGTCATACGCACAGTCACTATGGGTCTTGCCGTTCAGTACGGCGCGAAAAACATCTTCGGCTTCAGATACGGGTACCTGGGCCTGTCATCAAGCGCCCCGGAGAAGCCTATGCGGCTGACGCCTGAATTGGTAGACGATATTCACCTCAAGGGCGGAGACATACTTTCGTCTTCCCGCGGCCACCAGGACGTGGACGATATGGTCGATACTCTCGAAATGATGCGAATAAGCCTTTTGTTCACCATTGGCGGGGATGGAACGCTCCGCGGCGCACAGGAGATCGTCAGGGCTATAAGGAAGAGGAACCTTGAGATTGGCGTCATAGGGATTCCCAAGACGATAGACAACGACATATCCGGGATCGAGCAGTCGTTTGGGTTTTCGACGGCGGTGGAGGCTGCGCGTCTGGCGGTAAACGGCGCCCACGAGGAGGCCCGCGGGGCGTGGAACGGAGTGGGGCTGGTCAAGCTGATGGGCAGGGATTCGGGGTTTATCGCGGCGATGGCGACGCTGGCCAACAGCGTTGTTAATTTCTGCTTCATCCCGGAAGTTCCTCTCGTTCTCGACGGCGAGAATGGCTTCCTGGCTTCGCTGGAGAAGCGGCTGGACCGCAAGCACCACGCCCTTATCGTCGTGGCTGAGGGTGCCGGCAGGGACTTGACCGAGAGCGGCGATCCGGCCAGAGATGCATCGGGCAATATCCTCAGAGCGGATATCGGGCTGCTTCTGAAGCAGAGAATAACAGAATACTTCAAGAAGAAGGAAAAGCCGCTGGCGTTGAAGTACATCGATCCGAGCTATATAATCCGCAGCCTCCCGGCGGATTCCAACGATTCGGCATTTTGCCTGTTGCTGGGGCAAAATGCCGTTCATGCAGGTCTGTCGGGGCGGACGAATATGGTCGTCGGGTACTGGAACCAGTACTTTGTGCACGTTCCCATTGCACTTACCGTGCATAAGAGAAAAAAGATTGACCCACGCGGGCATCTTTGGCAGACTGTGCTCGAGACGACGGGGCAGGCCCGAAGTTAGGCCTTGCGTGCTTCTGTTTGCAGTGAGTTTTGTGCCTTGCCAGCCAAAACCGACAGGGGGTTTCATATCGAGGATTTCTGATGAAGGCCGCAATCATATATGCGCACGGAGAATTGGACTGTGTGCGGATTGGCAATGTGGCTCAGCCGGAGCCGGGTGCGGGCGAAGTTGTCATACAGGTTCGCTCTGCCGGGCTCAATCACCTGGATATCTGGGTGCGGAAGGGCAGAAAGGGCGTTGAGTTGCCGATGCCCCATATCCTGGGTTCCGACGCGGCCGGTGTGGTTGCGGCGGTCGGGCCGGATGTTGTAGATGTTCGCGTCGGCGATGAAGTGATAATAAACCCCGGCTTGAGCTGCGGGCGGTGCGAGTATTGCAGTCGCGGGCAGGAGAGTCTCTGCGAGTCGTTTGGGATTGTGGGCCTCAGCCAGCCCGGCACTTTTGCCGAGTATGTCGCCGTGCCGGCCGGGAATATCGCACCTAAGCCGGCGCATCTGAGTTTTGACGAAGCCGGCGGTTTTGTGCTGAGCTATCTTACGGCGTGGCGAATGCTCATGACGCGGGCGCAGCTCAAACCCGGACAGAAGGTGCTGATACACGGTATAGGCGGTGGCGTGGCGCTTTGCGCGCTGAATTTGGCAAAGCTGGCTGAAGCCGAGGTGATCGTAACTTCCTCGTCGGACGAGAAGCTCGCCCGTGCAGGGCAGATCGGGGCCGACCACTTGATAAACTACAGAACAGTCGGCGACGTTGCAGCGCGTGTAAGAGAGATAACCTCCGGGCGAGGCGTGGATATTGTGGTCGATACGGTGGGTGCGGCTGCCTGGCCGATTGATTCTGCAGCCGTCTGCCGTGGCGGGAAGATCGTCCTTTGCGGCGTGACCAGCGGCCCCGATGCTTCGACAAACCTCCAATCACTATACTGGAATCAACTGACTATCATGGGTTCAACTATGGGCTCAAAGGAGGATTTCCGCCGGATGCTAATGGCCGTTAGCGCCGCCCGTTTGAGACCTATCATTGATTGCGTAGAGCCTCTGGAGAACATCCCAAAAGCGATGGCAAGAATGGAAGCGGGCAGACAATTTGGAAAGATTGCACTGCGAATTTATCCTGCAGATTTGCCTGAAAACATGCCCTGATGGGTCTAAACCGGCGTTTCTGGAGGCGGGAGGGGGCGAGAGAAAAGATTTTTCAAAAAAATTTAAGAACTTATTTGACAGATAGGAATAGCTACTATATAGGAGTAGCTATGAGTTATGTTGCGAATAGAATGAGTCGTGCTGAGTTTGATGCGAAGATTCACTCGTTTGTGGGCCGATGCAGGCAGGCTGGTTTGAGAGTTACGCCGCAGCGGCTGGCCATCTACAAGGAGCTCCTGGGCAGTGATGAGCATCCATCGGCTGAGATGCTTTACGAGAAGCTCAAGGCTGCGTGGCCGACGCTGTCTCTTGATACGGTGAACAGGACAGTTCTGACGTTGAGCGAGATTGGGGCGGCCTATATTGTCGAGGGCTCCGGCGGCGCGAGGCGTTTCGATGCCGGGCTGGAGCATCATCAGCACTTTAAGTGTGTCAAATGTGGAAAGATAGTGGATTTTCACTATGAGCCATTTGACGAGATTCAACTGCCGCCGGCGATGGCTCGAAGGTTTAGGGTCCTCAGAAAGACCGTATATGTCGAAGGATTATGCGACTCATGTAAGTAAGGATGGACTCAGATGCAAAATTTTGACATTGACGCTTATACTCCTGCCCAAATGGCTGCTCGCGTAGAGAAGGCGGGAATTGTCAAAGGCAACCTTGACTTTTTCTCGACGTTCACTCTCTCTGTGCTGGCCGGCGCGTTTATTTCGTTTGGAGCGATCCTATATACTTATGTAATACACGATTCATCTTTAAGTGTCGGCCTGACAAAACTGATTGGAGGGCTGGTCTTTTGCCTCGGGCTGATCCTGGTTATTGTTGCCGGTGCTGAGCTATTCACTGGAAATAACCTGATCGTGATGGCTTATGTCAGCAAGAAAATCGCACTTAAGAGGGTCCTTCGCAACTGGGGGATTGTATTTGTCGGCAATTTTGTCGGCTCATTGGCTCTGGTGCTGCTGGTTTGGCTAAGCGGACAATGGGCCGCCGAAGGGCACGCGGTCGGCGTCAAGGCGCTTATGATAGCAAATGGAAAAGTCAACCTGACTTTTGCAGAGGCGCTGTCACGCGGGATACTCTGCAACGTACTGGTGTGTCTTGCTGTATGGCTGTGTTTCAGCGGTCGTTCCGTTACCGACAAAGTGCTGGCCATAATATTTCCCATCACGGCTTTTGTCGCCCTTGGCTTCGAGCACTCCGTGGCGAACATGTACTTTGTTCCCGCCGGCCTCGTCCTCAAGCAGGATGCGCAGGTGTTATCCAAGGTGACGGAAATGTTAGGCCAGGTTCCTGACTTTGCAAGGCTGACAATCTCCGGTTTTCTTGTAAGGAATCTTCTGCCCGTTACGCTGGGCAACATCATTGGAGGGGGCTTTTTGGTTGGAATTATATATTGGTTCGCCTACCTTAGGCCTGCCTCCGCCGAGCCGGTTCGCAGACTG
>DATEBC010000535.1:0-2948 GCA_035288065.1 Sedimentisphaerales bacterium
CCCATTGGCCAATCGGCCCTCGACGGGGCCCGCCAGCCGCACACCGGCATCCTTCAGCGTCTGCACATTCCTCTGGACGGCCGGATTGGCCCACATATTGCAGTTCATCGCCGGCGCCAGCAGCATCGGCTTATGCCAGGCCGCGCAAAGCGTCGTGCTGAGCAAATCATCGCATATACCGTTCGCCGCCTTGGCGATGATATTAGCCGTTGCGGGCGCAACAACAACGAGATCAGCCCAATCGACAAGCGCGATATGCGTGCTGCGATACTCTTCGGGCGAGCTCCACAAGCTCGTAAAGACGGCTTGATCGGTCACCGCCTCGAAGCTTTTGGCGCCGACGAATCGGCAGGCGTTCTGTGTCATTACCGTCTTGACGGCCGCGCCAAGCGCGGTCAGCTTACTGGCAAGATCGACCGCCTTATACGCGGCCACGCCGCCGCTGACGCCCAACAGCACGCAGGGCTTCTTCTCCTGAATAACGCTGAAGCTTAGAACTTCAGGACCGTCGAGATTTGTCTCTTGTTCAGACATCGGGCACACAGCAAACCGGCCAAGCTCAGAACAACCACATCAAAGACGCAAGCACGCCGTGTCCGGACCTAGTACTCTGTCAAGATCAAAACAGTGGGCGGCATCGCGAGGCGTTTTGACGCCGGAATAGTCTTTATTCGTCGAGGAGTATGAGATTGCCACGTCGGCCTTCTCCGCCTCGGGCGGACTCGCAATGACAATGTCCACAAAATGAAGTTTGACAAAGTACTAGCCGGACCGGCCGGCTCCTGAGTCTTGCGAACTCTTCGCCTGCCGTCCTATTCTGCAGCTTCTTTTTTAGTCCTCTCCGCCGAATTGCGCCCTTGGTTCCTGCGCTGCGGTGTTGGCCGACGGAGAGCCTTCAACTGCGATCTTGTCCTGGAGGATCTCCTGGACAACAATCTCAAGCAGGGTCTTGCCCTGCGTATCCTCGATCAATGGGCGAGAGCCCTGCAGCAATTCAGCCACGCGTTTTTGCACCAGCGCCGTCAGCCTGAACCTGCCGCCGACCTTATGTATTATTTGTTCGTTCTTAAGTTCCTCTATCATCTCTTATTTCTCATCTTTCGTTTTGCTATACTGCTTTGTGATTTAGGCTTCTTAGTCTCAATAATTTTCATGCATTCGTTAATCGCCTGCTCCAAATCGTCGTTGATAACCATATGCCCGTAATACTGCCACGCCGCCGCGATTTCGGCGTCGGCGCCTCCGAGTCTTTTGTCCGCTATTTCCGCATCGTCCCTTCCCCTGGCGCTCAATCTCTCGGCCAGAACCTTCGCACTGGGCGGCAAGATGAATATCATCTCCGCATCGGGGAAAAGCGACTTGACCTGTTTGCCGCCCTGCACGTCGATCTCGAGGATGACGGTCCGTCCGGTCCGCATCGCCTCTTCGACCTTGTCTTTCGGGGTCCCGTACAAATGGCCGAACACCTCGGCATACTCCAGCAGCAAGCCCTCGTCAATCCGCCGACGAAACTCCTTTTCGGATATAAACCAGTAGTCCTTGCCGTTAACTTCACCCCGGCTTTTCGCCCGCGTAGTCGCTGAAACGCTCAGACAAGCGTTATCCAAACGCTCAAGAATTCCTCTGCAGATAGTGCTCTTGCCCACGCCCGACGGGCCGCTGACTACAACTAATTTGCCTTGTCTGTCGTCTCTTTGGGTCATCAAAGCCGCCTCGCAGCGCACAAGCAACCGGTCGCACGCCGCAGTTTCACTCTACATTCTGAACTTGCTCCTTGATCCGGTCCACCCGGCACTTCATATCAACTACGCAGCGGGTAATCTCGGTATCCGAGGACTTGCTGGCAATCGTGTTGGCCTCCCTGAGCATTTCCTGGCTGATGAAGTCGAGCAGCCGCCCCGCCTGCCCGTCCCCCTCGCAAGCCTGAGCAAACTGCTGCAAATGCGATTCCAGTCGCGCAAGCTCCTCGGATATGTCGGACCGGTCGGCATAAACCGCAACCTCCCTGGCAAGCACATCCTCATCGAGCTTCAACTCTGCGTGCGCCAGCAAATCGTCAACCCGTCTTCTGAGCTTCTTTGCATACTCCTGCACAACCGTCGCACAAAGCGCCCTGATATGCTCAATACCCTGTTCTATATGCCTGCAATGCTCCTTCAAATCCGCGTCGAGCGCAGCTCCCTCAGCGGCCCTCATCTCTTTGAGCCTTTCTATCGCCTCCTCGCTGATCTGCAGGACCTTCGCCCTCATTCGCTCGGCGGTCTGCTCATCCGGCTCGGCCGGACGAATAACACCGGGCAGATTCAGCAGGCTTGCCATATCGATCGACCCGGCCAACTTGCCCGACAGCTTCACAGATTCAAGCTTACGGATAATGTTCTGAAGCACCGATTCATCAATATCAAACAAAGAACCGCCGGACATGTCCTTAAGCCGAATAGTGAAGTTCACCATCCCGCGCGCCAGTTCGCGCCGTAACAGCCGCTCAACCTCTTCATCAAGAAACGCCGCCAGGTCCGGCAGCTTTACCACGACCTTGAGGTAGCGGTTATTCACGGCCTTGACCGCCGCGGCATACGTGATGCCGTCGATTTCACCCTGCGCCTCGCCATATCCGGTCATGCTGTTTATCATAGCCCTGCACTTTCAAGCCAAATAAGGCCGCCCGATCCGGTCGTCAGCCTCTAACCCTAATGCGTTTCTCCTGCTTAACTGCCCGACTCGCCTGATGGCAAGTTGGCATCGCTCCCTGTCGCAGCGCCGCCTTCGGTATTCCCAGCCGGCTGGTCCTGCCGGGTCGCCGCGCCGCCGCCGAAATCACTGACGCCCGGCCTGTAAAACTTGCCCATCACAACCGCAAGCAGGAGAAAAAGCCCGACCAGAATTATCGTGACCCACGTCAGAAAGTCCCCCGTCTTCGACCCAAGAATAGAGCCTGCGCCGCCCCC
>DATEBC010000536.1:0-7654 GCA_035288065.1 Sedimentisphaerales bacterium
GGATTTTGCGCCGAAGCCGGAGGAGCAGCAGCTCCCAGAAGCCATGCACTCTGAGATGAAGGAGCTGCCGCGCATCACCGTCGGGCGTGAAAACGCTGATTTGATAGGAGAGGACAACCGGGTTTTGCAGGCGGCGGTTGACTATATTGCCGGTTTGGGAGGCGGCGTGGTCGAGATCGCAGCCGGGCGATACACCATGCACGATTCGCTGCACCTGCGATCGAACGTGACGGTTCGCGGAATCCAAGGCAAGACAATCCTGCACAAGGCCGACAGCGCAGAATCGCCGCTGGCCTTAGACGGCGACTTCGGCGAGCAGCAGATTACCGTAGTGAATGCGGCGGGCTTCGAGGTCGGCTGCGGCGTCGCAGTCTGGGACGACGGCGCAGGCGGATTCCATACCACGGTCGCCCGCATAACCGGGCGCAACGGCAAGACCTTTTCCATCGACAACCCACTTATGGCCGACTGCATGGTCAATAACAAGGCCAAAGCGGCAACGGTCTTTCCGGTCGTCAGCGGCTACAACATCAAGAACGCAAGGGTCGAGGGCCTCACCATCGACGGGAATAAGGATTCCAACATCCATCTTAACGGCTGTCGCGGCGCGGGCATCTTTCTTTACCGGGCCTTCGGAGCGGTCATCAGCAACTGCACGGTCCGCAGCTACAACGGCGACGGCATTAGCTTCCAGCAGTCCAACGATGTTACGGTCGCCAACTGCATCAGCGAGGACAACGCCTCATTAGGCCTCCATCCGGGCAGCGGCTCGCAGCGTCCGGTCGTCCGCAAGTGCATTTCCCGCAGAAACGGCAGCGACGGCCTGTTTCTGTGCTGGCGGGTCAGGCACGGACTATTCGAGGACAACAAGCTCGAAGGCAACGGGCAATTCGGCATCTCTATCGGGCATAAGGATTCCGACAACCTGCTTCGGCGCAACCTTGTCCGCTTGAACGGTCAGAACGGCGTATTCTTTCGGAATGAATCGCTCGGAATGGCCGCCCATCGCAATCGCCTGGAAGATAACGTAATTGAGAACAACGGGAGCGCCGGCGGAACCGCCGGGGTTCGCATTCGCGGCCAGACAAATGACCTCGTATTCAAGAACAACACTATCCGCGACACCCGGCCGAAGGACTTGCAAACACAGACCGTAGGAATCCAAATCGAAGAGACGGTCGGCCAGGTCGTTCTGGATGGGAATACGATAGAAGCCAAGACAGCCATTGACGATAAGCGCCCGCAGAAGACAGAATAGCGTAGCCTCTGCGGCTGTGCCTTTTTCTCGAACAAGAGAATAATAGTGTCATTGCGAGGAGTCCGCCTGCGGCGGAAGGCAATCTCCGGTCTTCGAAGAGGTTTGAGATTGCCACGTCGGTCCCGCCACAGGCGCGTCTGCGACTTCGGCCTCCTCGCAATTAGGATGTCCACGAAATTAAGTATGACAAAGCAGCAGTCCCCGCGAGAAGAGCTATCAAAAGACATTGCGCCTCAACCGATGCCTGGCGCGCCACACAAAGAGCCAGCCGACAGACATATATCCGACCATACACGCCAGCATCCACATCGTCGATTCGGCCGCGTTCGCCGAGTCCAGCCCGGGCCAAGGGTAAGCGCTCGATTTCGACATCGCACCGTCAATCACAACACCCGCCTGCACGAAAGGATTCGTGTCCAAATACGCCCCCACCCAGTCCATGTCGCCGTGAGTTATTGCAATATCAGTCAGACTCATCAAAATCGGCGCCAGCGCCCAGATTGACCCCGCCAGGGCGAAATTGGCGATTACCGCTGTGGTCGTATGCTTGAATCGAGCGCTGAAATACAATCCCGTACTCGAAAGGAAAGCAACTACCCACGCAGCGAGGATGCCGCAATGAATGATAGCGACCGGATGAATATACCCTGCCAGGCAGAAGACTATTAGGTGGCCGAAGAGCAGGCCCCACACCGGCATGCACCGGCGCACGATCCCGGCAAGTTTACCAAAGAGTATCTGCCGGTCGCTCAAAGTCGTTGCCAGCAGCAAGGGCCACGCCTGCGATTCCTTCTCCGAAGTGATGCACGTCGCAGGCAAAATAGTCGTAAACAGCATCGCGATCCCGGTATAGATGACAACGTATGCAATGTGAACGCCTCCATCATCCAGAACATTCTCGGCTATACACAGGGCATAGGTTATCCCCAGCAGAATCAGCCCGATTCCAATAGCGATAATCATGCGAATTTTGCGGCGTCCCAGAACCGGAGTCCTCAGCTCCTTCCACATAACCGCAGGTCCGGCCACACGCCTCGGCGGAGGGGCTTTGCCCGGCGGCCCCGACAGTCCGCCGGCCTTTTTCGAGGAGATCTCGCCCGACTGCCCCGTCGCCTGTCGCAGCGCCACCTTACGCACCACGCACATCGAAAGGAATAGAACGACGCCCGAAGCGGCCAACATTATCCCACAATGCACATACCAGAGCCTGGCGGCAGTACCGCCCATGCCCCCGACCCCCATAGGCGAGATCATTATTGCGGTACTGTACGTCATAACGCCATACGGGTTTGGGAAGAAGATTGCCGCCGTCAGGCGAGGCCCGGGCCAGTGGTCGGTGAAGGAATAATAGAGGAAGCCGCTCAGCCACGGCAGCAGGCCGAATATCACAAAAAGCGTCAACATCGTCACAATCATCCCTACATAAGCCCTTCGGGTGAATACCGAAAAGAACAGGCTCAGCGAGCCGACGAAGATCACCGCACTGAGAGTTATGCACAGGCTCGATACGACGTAATCCCAGGGCACCCCCCCGAACACACGGACTATCGCCAATAGAGGTAGGCTTATGCCCAGGATCAGGATTATCTGCAGCAGCTTGCTGGAGAGCTTGCCGATAACGATTTGGAAGCTGCTGATCGGCGTAGTCATGAGCAGGCCGAGCGTGCGGTGATAGACCTCGTCGCTGATGGAAGCGCTCAGCATTATCAATGCGATAATCTGCGCGGCGATGAACTGAAACCATATCACGAACGAGGTTATGCCTTTGCCGGCCTCGGCCATTCGCGAGACATGGTTCAAGCTGCCTGCCCCGCGCGGGACGGACGCAAGCCAGAATAACGCCAGGAAAGCCGTCAAAAGCGTCAGGTAAGCAAAGCGAAGGACGTAGTTCCTTCGCCGCCGGCTCGATACGCGAAGCTCCTTATCGAAGATCGGCCCGGTCAGCCACGAGAGTCTCGGCCTCAACGAGAGAACACTTGTCAGAACATCGTTCATAAGCACGTCAAATTAGAACACATTGCGTCGGAATCGGCACTTCGCACGCCAGGCAAACAGCAATCCGACGAAGACGTAGATCAGCATAGCCTTCGTCATCACTATCGTTGTGGCCCTGAACTTGAGTCTCGTGCCCGACCAGTGGTATCTGAGTTTTCGCAAGGGCGTCCATGCGTGGTCTCTGCCGCCCGCTGTGCCTATGACAACGCTGACCTGAACCACCGGATTGGCGGCCATGCACACCCTGGTGATTTCCCGCTTTTCCGTCATCGCCGCTATCTGCCCGCCGACGGTTGGAGCGACTACCCAAAGCACAAATGCAAGGCCGAAAGTTGCGACCATGGCCCAGGTAGTGCGACGAAACCTGGCGCTGAAGTACAGCCCGGCGCTCGTGAGAAAGACCGCTATCCACACTATAATCATAGACAAATGAAGTATTGCGGCCGGATGAACGTAGTCGAGAAGGACGAACAATACAACGTGTCCGCCGGCCAAGAGCCACACCACGAGGCAGCGTTGCAGGACTGCCGCCGCCTTGCCCGCAAATATCCGCCAATCATCCATAGACGTAGCCAGCAGGATAGGCCACGCCCGCGATTCCTTCTCCGATGTGATGGTGCTTGCGGAGAGCACAATGTGGAAGATTATCGCTATCACTACGAACAGTAGAACGTATGAAACATGGGCGAAGTTTTCGTCGAGGTATCCCTCCCTCGCCCAGATGCCGTATGTAGCCAGTATCACGACGACAGTCACCGCCAAGCCGATAATGCTGTTCCTGCCCTCGGCGCCTCGAATGAAAGGAGCGCGCACGTCCTTCCAGAAGACGGGCCAGCCTTTCACGCGTCTGATCACGCCGCCCGCCTCTTGACCTTGCGTCAGGCTGCGAGAGAGGCTTGGGAATCCTCGCCGGCGTTTGCGTTTTGTGCCAGGCTCTATATCTCCGGTCGCCTGACGCAGCGCAACCTTGCGCACGATCCCTGCACAAACAGCCATCAAGATAACGGACAAGACCAGCATGAACGCGCAGTGCGCCGGCCAGTAGAACCGAGCCATACCCGCCGGCAGCGTCGGCGACATCAACACCGCACTGTTGAGCGTCATCGCATAGAAGAATGGGCTGACATGGAAAACCACGTTCCAAAAGACCGGATAAGAAGGCATGCCGGGACCGCGCCCGCCCACAAAGGTCGTTGGGGCCACGCACATGACGCCGATCATGGTTGGGAGCAGGATAAAGAAAAAACCTATGGTGAGGGATGTCTTAATGATCACGACGTACGCCCGGCGGTTGCTTATTGAATAAAACAGGCTTAGCGTCCCGGCGAACAGAGCAGCGGTCAATGTTATGCAGAGGCTCGATACGATATAATTCCACGGGACCCCTCCGAAAACGCGCATAACCGCCAGCAACGGCATGCTTATCGCCAGAAGCAGCATCAACTGCAGCAGCTTGCTGCTGAGCTTGCCGATAACGATCTGGAAACTGCTGACCGGCGTGGTCATTAGCAGCCCGAGCGTCCTGTCGTAAATCTCATCGCTGATGGAAGTGCTGAGCATTATGACGGCAAGCAATTGGGCCGCGGCAAACTGAAACGCCACAATTGTCGAGACAATAGTCTTGCCGGCAAGGGCCATTCTCGATTTTTGAAATGTCGTCGAGACCTGCCCGACCACCATGCTCCGCCACGCCATAGCGACAAAGGCAGTCAATAACGCTACGTACACAAATCTCAGGACGTAGTTTCGCTTCCTGCGGCTTGAGACGCGCAGCTCCTTGTCCAACAGCGGGCCGGTCAGCCGAACCGGGCTAACCACCTTCCATAGACTGCTCACCGCCGTAATCATAAGCGTCCGTTATGCTGCAACCAAGATCGTTACTCAAACCAACTAAACGTGTCTCCGGGCGACTCGGCAAGCTCCAGGCCAAAGCCGCAGATCCGACTTTGGCAGCGACCCCGGCCGCCGACATCGAGGCTTAATGCACGATGCCTTTGGTCAATTGGAGGAATGCGTCGTCGAGTTTCAGTTGCTCGGGCTGGAGAAAGACGAGGTCCAGACTCGCCTTAACCAGCGTTCGAGCGATAAGCCCGTCGGTCTTTTCGCCGTCGTGAAAGGTTACGGAGATATAATTATCGACGAGCTTAACCTCGCGTATCTGCGGCAGGACCGAGAGCAGTTCGACGGCTTTTTCCTGGTTCGCAGCGACCTGAACGCGAACCTTGCTCTGAATTCCAAGGCGCGGGCGAATCTCATCCAGCGTCCCGCTGAAGACCATCCGGCCGTGCTCGATAATGCCGATATGGTCGCATATTTGCTCGAGTTCGCTGAGGATATGGCTCGATATCATTATCGTTTTGCCCATCCGCTTGAGCTCGCGCAGCAATTCTCTGATTTCGATCCTGGCGCGCGGGTCGAGCCCGCTGGCCGGCTCGTCCAGGATAAGCACCTTAGGATCGTGAATAAGAACGCGCGCCAGGCCCAGGCGCTGCTGCATCCCGCGAGAGAGACTATCAACCGTCGCGGCCTGCTTGGATTGAAGGTCGGTCAGCTCGAGTACGCCTTCGACGATGGCCTTGCGCTTCCTTCGGTCGATGCCGAAAGCGGCTGCGAAGAACTCCAGATACTCAAACACCTTAAGGTCGTCGTAAACGCCCATAAAATCCGGCATGTATCCGACCAGTCTGCGAACCTTCTTGCCGTGCTTTCGGACGTCCAGTCCGTCGATGAACGCCGTGCCGTGTGTCGGCTCCAGGAGCGTTACAAGGATGCGCATTGCAGTCGTCTTTCCGGCGCCGTTCGGCCCGATGAACCCGAAGATGTCACCCTGTTCGATAGTAAGGTTCAGGTTGCTCACAGCCGTCAAATCGCCGTAGTCCTTGCTCAAATTCTGCGTTTTTATCATTGTCCTGGTTCTCCGTCATTTTGTTTTGGAAATACCACGAGCCGCGCCAGTTGAATATGGTCGTATATGCATGAACGGGCATCGACTGCAAAGGACGTAGGCGCCCGCTCGTACTCGACGCACACCACCGCCGCTCCATGCGCCAGATAGGCTTCAATCGCCCGCGTTCTCTGAAGGCATCCCTGTGCGAAGTATGTGTGCTCGCGTTTTAGTGTCCCGGCGTCGCCCGCATAATATGAGTTTCGCAGGCTGTCATAGTCGTTGCCGCGCCAGGCGTCCAAAGGTCCCAGCGTGGCGCTGAACTGCTCGGCGGTGCGGGCCTCTATTATTCTATCCAGGCGGATTCCCATTCCGCCGTCAACCAGGACACAGCCGTCGATAATAGGGACATCGGATTCGTTGGAGACTTTCACAGTGATCGTATCGCCCTGCCGACTAACCTTTGCGGCCAACGGAATCTGTTCGACGGGCGCCTCGTTCATCAGACACTGAATCGTCCATATATTGATCGGCAGAGACAAGGGCAGATTTGCTCCGTCTTCCTGTTCACAGTAGATTTTTCTGCCGCCGGTCTCGCGGCGGTACGACCATATAGACTGCTCGGTCGGGGCAACGCCCGACCACCACTGGCTCTTGCCGAGATTCTTGAGCCGGTACTCGGCGCTGCGGGGCGCGAACAAGCCGCAATAATCCGTTGACCATGCAGTCCCTTCGTTCTCAATGGCGTCGATAATCGAGACGACTCGCATTTCCAGGTCGCCGCTGCGCAGATATTGGACGCCATAGTACGCAAACACGGTAAAAACGACGATCCAGAATGTGCACGTCAGCCAGGTCAGCGGAAGTCGATCCGTGCGCTTGAGCACGATGTAGTCCACCGGCCCCAACAAGACCGCCAGGACAAGCAACAGAAGAATGACCCACCAGATACTCAAGGGTCGAATGCCTTTGTAGAGGAAATTCATTACCGCATTGTTGGCCGCCTGGCCAAGTCCGATCTCATAATAGTTTTGGTTTTGCTGATTCTTGTTGCTCTTGTCCGGGTCCTCTTCAAATCGGATAGTGCGGAACGAATCGATCACGCCGGCTCTACTCATACCGGCGCTGGTTCTCAAAGACTCCGGCGCCGTCGAACCATAATTATCTTCAAGGATGGCTTTGATGCGGCCTACCCAGAATCTCGAGGATCGCGCCTTGTGCCTGTCGTTGAGTGTTGCAGGATCAAACGCCAGAACACCTACCCGGCCAAATCCAACGCTCCCCACGGCAAACAGGCAATCATTCGCGTCACTCATCTGCGCCTCACGCAGCCGAGCGCCGGTCTTACCCGCCAGCGGCCAGCATGTAACGGTTTCCGATTCACCGCTATCCAGGTCCCACTCTTGAAGAATTGCGGGATCCAGGGTTGTCTGCCTAACCTGTCCGACCTCGACGGGAATCAGATGCGCAATAGGATTGTCCGCCGCCGGCGGATTCGTCCCCAGGACCAGCAGAAG
>DATEBC010000537.1:0-7477 GCA_035288065.1 Sedimentisphaerales bacterium
GTGATTATCGACGAGGCCCAGAATATAGAGCACGTTGCCGAGAACCACTTCGGGATAGATATCAGCAATCGTCAAATCGAATTTGCGCTCGGCAGGCTGTACAACCCGCGGAGCAGAAAGGGTCTTCTTTCTTATGCCGGCTCGGGCGGGGCAGCGGATGAAGCGATTGAAATGGTCGCCCGAACGGGCAGAGAAGCGAAGAGCTTCTTTAATGTTGTTCGCGATTGGTATGATCGGACGAAGGACGAGACCAACGGCAGGTGCTACGCCAACTTCATCGACGATACTCTATCGAGCCGGCTAAAGGCCCTTCGCGGCACGCTCATCAAGCTCGCAAAGGCCGCGGAAGACGATGATGAGAAGCTTGAGATTCTGCGGTTCGCGGACCGATGTGATGAATTCGCAGCCGGGTTGCAATCATTTTTCCTGCAGCCGCGTAAGGACTGCGTCTATTGGGTCGAGGTGAATGAGGGGGCCAGGCTGATGATTCGGCTCAGAAGCGCCCCGGTGAACGTTGGGCCCGACGTCAATAGGTGTTTGTTCGAGAAGTACGAATCGGTGATATTGACCAGCGCTACGTTGAGCAGCGGATCGTCCGAATCGCACGAAGAGGGCTTCGAGTTCTTCGCCGGACGGGTCGGCCTGGCTGAGTTTAGCGCACTGAAACTCGGCTCGCCCTACGATTACGAAAAGAACGTCACGATATATATCGAGAAGGACCTGCCCGATCCGAACGACCCTGGTTTTATCGAAGGGGCCGCCGAGGCGATAAAGAAATACCTGCTCCAAACGCACGGAAAGGCATTCGTCCTCTTTACCAGCTACGGAATGCTCCGGGCGATGGCTGAGAGCATGGCCAACTGGTTCACCGAGAACGGCATCGAACTATTGCAGCAGGGCAAATCCTTCAATAGAAGCGAGCTGCTCGAGCGTTTCAAGCGGCTGGGCGGGGCCGAGGACCTCTGCGTGCTGTTTGGGGCGGACAGCTTCTGGCAGGGAGTGGACGTCCAGGGCGAGGCGCTGAGCAACGTCATCATCGTTCGCCTGCCCTTCGCGGTTCCCGATAAGCCCCTGTTAGCAGGCCGCCTCGAACAGATTAAAGAGCAGGGAGGCAACCCCTTCTTCGACTATCAATTGCCATCGGCAATCATAAAGTTCAAGCAAGGCTTCGGCAGACTCATCCGCAGCAAGACAGACACGGGCATAGTAGTAGTTCTCGACTCCAGAATAATCCAAAAGCGCTACGGCCAGAAATTCCTCGCTGCAATTCCAAAATGCCGAATGAAAATCACCCCCGCTTAACCACCGCATCATTAGCATCATTAGCGACGAACTCTCTCAGCCAACAACTCCCGTTCGCAGCTACCAAAGAAATCCGACCGTCAAGGTGGGTTTTGCTGCATAGCTAAATGAAGGCGATACAAAAACCGATAACAGGAAAAAGGCGGGACTTATTTCTGGTCGCCATCTTTAGTTCCACTTCTTCAGAAGAAGCCCTCCTAATCCAAGGAGCAACAATGTAACCGGTTCTGGAATCGCCAAGACGATTCTTGCATCATTATTGATGTGAAAGTAATTGTTAATTCTGTCTCCATTAGCAAGCGTGCCTATTAGTTGACCTACTGAGACGCCAATATCACCATAATCGTAGTTAAAGCCTGTGCCGTATATAACGATAGTGCTGGCATGGCTTGCAACAATATCCAGACCTGATTCACCTCCAGTGACAAACATTTTTCCATTATCAAATGTGGCTATGCCTCCAATCTTCCCGCCGGATAGATAGACAATTCCATCACCATATGCATTCAACGTGCGCCCAATAATTCCTCCTGAAACATATGCTTCACTGTGCTCGGAGGCTTGTAGCGATCCCTCTATGATGCCCTCAGAAAAGAAAATAGTACTCTCTTCCGAGGAATGTACGTTTTGGCTGATGAAGCCTCCCGAAATACTAACAATTCCATTCTCGTAGACACAAATGCCGTATCCTGTATGATTATCGATAATCTCCGCACCATGAACCACATATAACTCTGTTTCTCTTCCTGGAGATGCCCAGTCAACCCTCACTCCTCCCGTGACGCTGTAATCAACAACGTGTTGTTCACCATCATCGAAGTAGAGAGTAGCCTCTGAATCGGATGCAAGGAATGCAATAAGAAATATGAATGAGATGGAGTAGGAGCGTATCGTAATCATATTGTCTCACCTCTCCTGACGTTGCCAAGGTAGCCAATCGAATACGAAACAGCGCACAGACAAAGCGCGGTCGGCCCTAAGGCCCGGGGAAGAGATCCCCCGCAGCAAAAACCCTCTGACCTGTTCATCAGCCTATTCATCCTCCAATTGTCTGAACGTCCCTGTCCGACTGCTCCCATCTCGTTGCTCCACAATCAACTATATCCTCTATTATACTACAGAGTGCTACATAATAAAAGCTGAAACTCCGCTAACTCGACCGGGAAGTCAAGAAATGTTTTGCAGAATTATGAAAAATCCGCCAAAAACCCTCGTATCGGGCCAAAAACACCGGTTCTATTACCGCGTTTCACAAGTTTCGCGACTATCCGGTCATTTCGACCGAGCGCAGCGAGCGGAGAAATCTATTCAGACAGCCGAATTCCGTTTCCCCTATAGTCGCACCGTTTAGGAAACGCGGCACTATGTGTTGTCTTTTTGAACCTTTCGCCCGGTTCGGGCTCGCGTAGGACCTCAGAGGCACCGGTTGGCGCATCGGATGTGCGTTTGGAATTGCAGGGCCGGCGCCTGTTGGGATTTTAGTCGGCTGGGTGGAGGAGTTGTTGGTCCGCCGCGGCGGATATGGCCTTTGAGAGGCCTGATGTCAGGGCGGAGATATTCTTCAGGTCGTCGGCGGTGAGTTTGTTTTGAGATGATCGATAGACAAGTACGAAGCCCGGCGACGAGCCGGGGCCGGTCAGGGGAACCGTAACGGCGGAAACCTTGGTCAGGGCGACCCCGCCTGTGGCGGGCAGGCCCATTGCAAACATGTCTTGGAGGCTGCATACTTTGTTCGACTCGCAGATATTATCCATCAACTCGGGAGTGAAGCAGTTCTCCAGGTGCTGTTTCTCAAGCGTAATGGGCTTGGCGCTTTCAAATATATGCAGCTCGAAGTTCTCTCCCTGGCGCAAAAAGAAGGTTACACTGGCGTCATCAATTTTTTCTTTTATGAGCCTGACGGCGGTATAGAGCAGGTTGTTCAGATCGGTTATGCCGATTATGGATTCGTAGAAACTCGCCGTGAAAGTGATAACATTGAGCTTCTTGATGAAGTCCTTCTGGGCTGTAACGAAGTCATTGCAGAGTATGTCTATCTGCTTGGCCTGCTGCTTGCGTTTCTTGTTCAACTGCTTTGTAAGCAGTCGCAGTCTTCTATGTCGCTGCTGGTTATCAGCCATTGTCAACACTCTCCAAGTGAAGGTGCACGTGGTTTCACGATGCTGCCATAGCTATAGGTTCGGCGTAACAAGAGAGAGGCTTTAAGGGCAAAGGAACGATTCCAGAGCATCGGTTGGGTAGCCCCATAAACAACCAGTTATCAGTTTTGGAGCCGGTGGGATGAGTATGGAATCTAAGATATGCCCAGGCATGTTGGGGACAACGGAGGCCGGCGGATGCGGTTTTTCGGACTTGTCGGCGCGCATACGAACCCGGGCGTTTGTCCGTGGCGTCAAGACGGGGTACAAACCCAGAATTCTTCAACCGACATTGCTGGAAAAGGCTACTCTGGCAAGTCAGTGGAGAATACGGATCTGTCAGCGTCGGCTTGTTCTAACAACCAACGCTGTGATTGCATAACGCAGGGTATTCGAATACCGTTGCCGACCTACGGTTCCAAGCCGGACATATCACCACCCTTTTCTTTCAGTTTCTCGATATATGCCTTAAGCTGTGCGTAGAGAGCATCTTCAGACTTTCTGAGCTTTTCCATCTGCGCATTCAACTCTTTTCTCTTGTCGGCGTTGTCTGTACTGAGTGCTTTAATGAGTTCCTGGGCCAGTTTTTCTGTTTCGGCGGTCTTGGCCTCGGCATCGGCTTTACACTTCAGCGCAGCGGCCCTTAGCTGTTCGACATCCATCTTGTCGGCATCGACTTTGGTCTTGCTTACTGAATTGCTTTGGTCTGTGCCGGCGTTGGTCGGGGAAGCGCCGCCGTTCCCCTCCTTCTTGCCGCACCCAAAAACGACCAGACAGCAGACCGCCAGCAATGATAGAAGAGTTATCCCGTTCGCAGTTTTCATTATTCGCCCTTTCAAATACCGTTGACATTTACCGCGGCCTAAGCCGGCAGAACAATCGCGCAAACCAACACGCGCCCTTGCAGAAGATCTCGCAAATTTCCGTCGCGGATCAAGCGCTATCCGCAAAGGCAAGCATAATATTACATATCCCGAGCCGACAATCCAGGAATTTCAAGCCATAATATTTGTTCTTGGTCCGACAGGCCGCAATTCAAGCGGATGGCTGTGTGGCTAAGAACACAGGCGCTTGCGCCGTGTGAATGAAAAGAAAATCAAAGGTGCTGCGAGGCTTGTCGTTAATTATGGCGCGAAGCTGCCTGACACAGATACGCGACCAGTCCCCGGCGGATATTATTACGATGAGTTCACTCCGGGCAAAACCCATGCGCGACAAGCAAGGCGAATCAATCATTCGGCTTCTTGCCATGCCATTCGTAACATTAGACAGCGGTGGAGCGGCAGCTTCCGGCGGCTAACTTTTTTTGCAGACTACTACCTTGCTCATAGCATCTGAGAAAACCTTCAAGGGTTTTTTCAGCGATGGAACAGCGGGGTTAGCCATATCCAGCTCGCCGCATGTTACGTTCCACAACTCAAGCAGCGTGATCGTCCTGTTTTTTAACCTGACGCCGCCGATTCTTCCTCGTTTGCATTCCACGAGGCCGTGCTTGCTCAGCGTCTGTATGACTTTCTGCAGATAGCCCACGGAGAAATCGAGGGCCTTTGCAACTTCGCCGGCCTGAAGGAAATCAGTGCTTTTCCTCTTATCGAGGAATTGGATTGTTTCGACTGCCATTGTGAAATCTTGGTTGAGTTTCACGATTGCCTCCTTCTAAATGTTACGCCACGCGAACGGATTGGCACATTTGCGCCAGGCTCGCATCAGCTTTCAATGGGACTCTGCGGACACGCTCGGCAAAGTCATCAATTTCACTTATCTTCTCGAAGCCGACCACCATAGCGTCCATACATCCTGACTCGAACGCATACTTGATCGACTTGTCACGTTTTTCATCGCTGTCACGGAAAGTGCCCTCGCCCAATATCTTCATTCCTATGACGGCTTTTCCCTGCTTGCGCAGGGCCTTGAGCACTGCTTCGACCTTGGGCACATCCTCGACCTGCCTGATGTCCATTTTAGCGGCGAAGGGGTTTATCCTCGCATGTACGGAATCGACCCATAATTCATTGACGGAGGCCCGCAGCGCCTCCAGGGAGTGACACGAAAGGCCGTGTGCTCGAATCAGGCCTTTCTTTTTGAGTTTGGCCAGAGTGCTCATGTATCCGCTTAGCTCCGTCGGCCATTTCTCAGAATCGACGCAGTGCAGCAGAACAAGGTCGATGTAGTCGGTGCTTAGCTCTTTGAGGAACCGCTCGATCAAGACATCCGCAGGGTCGCGCTCTTTCTCAGGTATTCCGCCCGGCCGCCACCATATTTTTGTGGATACCGCGTAGTCTTTGCGCGGCATTTTCTTGATCGCCTCTGCAAGGAAAGGCTGCGTGCCATACAAATCCGCGACATCGAAGAGCCTGACGCCTCTTTCGTAGCATCCCCTGGTCAGTGCATTGAACACCTCCTGCCCCATGCGCGTATGGTTGGACTGCCTGCCGCCGCCGCGCATTCCCGTACCGAGACCGACACGGGAGACTTTTATCTTCGTCCTGCCCAGCCGCACAAGCTCATAAGGGTCGTATATCCCGTCCTTCGGCGTCGCGGCATGCGCAAGCCGAGCGCCCAGCAACAACCCTCCGGCGCCTGCAATCGACCTTGTCAGGAATTCACGGCGTTTCATTCTCATCACTTATGACTCAATCAGACCGGCCCCAGTTTTGAAAATGCAAAATATACGACCAAATCAAGGTACAACCAAAATACCTGAATTTCCCAAATAGTGCAAGAGTTTTAATTATTTTTTTCTCCCGACCGATATCTCACAATACCTGGAAGTTTAGGACTTTGCGGCAAGTGCAGTGGTTTCCCAGACGGCACAAGGCAAGCTTCGAGACAGAAAACTCCGCTGGGAGCGAAAAAACGCCGATTTCTCCGTATCCGATCGTTATGTGGGGGAAGAAATTCGCAAAGGCTGATTTCTCAGGAAAGTCAGTTATCCAATGCAAAGTTGACTCGCTTATAGGCGGCGCCAAGAGCATATCCGCGGTTACATCATAGCTTAAGTATGGCTTGAGCCTTTGCATAACCTCTTCGTGAAGAGAATGGATTGCTTCAGTTCCTTCTATCTGGAAAGAAGATACTCTTTCGCCAAGGGAGTTTGTTCCGAGATGAATGCCAGCAATTTTCAGGGGATATACGACAAATTGCTCCGCGATTTCGCTCAGGATTCCTTCTATCCGACAGATATTGTATTGCTCGATACAGCCCATGGCCAGAGAGATATGCGGCAGGCAGCTTTCTTTGGACAGGGTAATTCGCCCGTCGGAGAGCCGTCGGTTCGCCTCGATGACCTTATCCACCATCGCTTCCGAGGGCAACAATACTACGTCAACAACTATTTTCGCCATTGCAGCGGTCTCGATTGGGCGGGCTGATGTTCTTCAGCCGCGGGCACTTCAGCAGATTCAGCCTTCGACACCCAACAAATCTCAAATAAACATGTGGGCGAGACATATTGTACAGAAAAATGAGCGTTTATCCTCCCTCAAAATGTTAGGGGAACGGCAAGAACCGCTCTCCTAATTTTTTTGTACTCACCCCACCAGGCCGCAGCGGCAAAGCCGATTGCCTTTTTATGCACTGCGCGTTACGCGCGAGGCAGCAGGATCGTAACAGTCGTCCCGACGCCGGGGCTGCTTTCGATATCTAATGTTCCGCCGTTTATCTGTACAAACCTTGCGGCGTAAGCAAGGCCCATGCCGCGTTTTCGGCCTGCGATTTTTGCGGAGTAAAACGGCTGAGTCGCCTTTCTGGCGGCCTCGGCATCCATTCCGCAGCCAAGGTCCATCACCTGCAATTTCACCATCGTGTCCGACTGGGCCGAGTTTGCGGCAATTCTTATCGGCCCAAGTTCGCCGCGGTAGGATTCAAGGGCATTAGTCACGATGTTTGCAATCGCCGAGGCAATCTGGGCCGAGTCTGCAAAAATTTCTTTCGCATTGTCGGCCACTTCCACCTGGACATTGATATGTTCGGCATTTGTCTTTCTGGCGGCCAATTGCAGGGCTTCGTCGATCATCGGCCCGACGTCTGTCTTAGTG
>DATEBC010000538.1:0-2710 GCA_035288065.1 Sedimentisphaerales bacterium
CCCACTTATAGCACATATATGCTGTTGCCCACAATGCGGTAAATCCGTCTTTTTCACAGCCTTAGCCCATAAACCAACCTTAGAATTCACCAACTTTTTTGGAGTTGAGCCAAAAAACAAGAAGTTGACGGGTTGTAGTACTGATTTACACTGTTTCCGGGTATTTAGATTCCTGCTCCGTTACGGGCGGATGTTCCATTTCGCAGGAATGACAGATACTCTTATCCTGTTGTCACAACTGTAGTTACATTAGAATCTAACCCAAGAACGGTCAGTTTGAGTTATGACCCTTGTTTGCCGGGCCGAATGACGGGCTGCGACTTAGACGTATCTTCGGCTTTCCACGCCTGATAGCAGCAAAAAAACCGCTCGTCCCGATGCCGCCCGTAGTTTTGATCTTGATGCAGCAGCACGTGAACCTGGCAAATTCCGCTGAAGGAGTTAGAATGTCAGACAAGCAGTCAAAGGTTGCCAAGAGCAAACCGATTATCTTGCAGAACTCATTCTGCTGCGATAAGATAGGGAGAAATCTGATGCGTATAAACCGTCGCCAATTCCTGAAACTGACCCAAAGATGTTTGAGAAGTGACAATTGGAGATATTTGAGATGGTTACATCGCACGAAGCTGAACAATTGAGCAGAGATATGGGAATCGATTTATTGGGCAACATGCCCTGGGGCACGCATCTTTGCCTGTTTTATGAAACCAAAGAGGATTTGATAGACATCCTCGTTCCATACTTCAAGGCCGGATTGGAGAACAACGAATTTTGTATGTGGATTACCTGCGACCCCCTCAGTGAGCAGCAAGCCAAAAGAGCGATGGAAAAGGCTGTCCCCGGTTTTGATGAATACCTCGTAAAAGGACAAATCGAGATTCTTGCGCACACCGACTGGTACCCTGAACAAGGCGTTTTCGATGCGTTGCGGGTCTTCGGACGATGGATGGACAAGCTCGACAAAGCCTTGACCAACGGTTACGCCGGGATCAGAGTGTCCGGCAATATGGCCTGGCTTGACGAGCGGACCTGGCCGAATTTCATCGAGTATGAACACGCTTTGAATGACACAATTGCCAAGTATCAGATGCTCGTTGTCTGCGCGTACCGCCTCGATGGGTGCAGGGCATCCAAACTCATTGATTCTGCGAACAACCATCAATTAGCCCTCATAAAACAGGACGGCCGCTGGACACTTGTCAAGAATGCCGAACGCAAACGCTCCGACCTGAAGTCTCTTGAATACCAGCTCCAGCTCAAATCCCTCGCGTCGGAATTGGCCCTGACGGAGGAGCACGAAAGGCGGCGCATCGCCTCAGAGCTGGATAGGCGCGTCAGCCAGTCTCTCGCCGCATCGAAGTCCAAATTGGACATGCTCAGCCGCTCCGTGGCCGGAACCGAGCTTCACAAAGCGTTGAGCGAAATCTCCCGGTCGTTGGGCAATATGATCGCGGATACAACATCGTTGTCGTCCGACCTGAGCTCTCCTCTACTATACGACCTCGGCCTTGAGGCGGCGGTCGCCCAGTGGCTCTCGGACGAGATCGAGAAAAAGTGCGGGATCAAAACTGAGTTTACGGATGATGGCCAGACTAAGCCTCTGGATGATGACGTCCGAATACTGGTCTTTCGCGATGTGCGGGAGCTCCTTGACAACGTCGCCAGGCACTCCCACGCAACTAAGGTAAGAGTCTCTATAGATCGAGTGGACCGCCGGATACGCGTCGCTATCGAAGATGACGGAGTGGGTTTCGACCCTGAAGAAGTCGCGTCACAAGCCGCTGCTCGGTCTGAGTTCGGACTCTTTGGTATTCAAGCGAAACTGGCCCATCTCGGCGGCCACCTTGAGATTAAATCGGCGCCGGGCTGCGGATGCAAAGTCACTATCATCGCCCCGCTAAAGCGAGAAAAGACTACAGATGAATATTAAGGCTTTGAATTTGCCCCGCCAGGGGTCCCCTGGTGGATTTCGTGCTTAGGATTTCGTATTTCGATTTCGCTCACCGGATACCAGCCGTCGTCCGCTTTGCCCTTGATGGCGAGTTTCACTGCCGGCTCGCTTGAATCCTCGCCGACTACACCGACTTCCAAACGGTACTTGCCGGCCGGCATATCCGGCGGCAGCTTGACCTGCTCGATGACTTCAACAACATCACCGGGCGGAAGATCCGGCGGCTCATTCATGAATTCCTCGCCAAACGCCTCAACCGTCCCGGGCATCCACTTATCCACGGTGGTGGCGCCTATCAGTGTTCGGCTGTACGTCTCCGGGCCTACGAGTCTGTATGCAAGACGGTAAGGCCGGTAACAGGGCGCCGACCCGACGTTTTGCCATTTCATCTCGATCCTGAGCGGTGTGCCCGCCTTGACCTGCGGCGGATGTTTTAGTTCTCGCAGCACAAACCGATAGCCAAGCCGGCGAAGGAACCTCTCTATCTCGAGCCGGATATTCTGCCCCTTCGGCAACGGCGCCGACTTGTTGTTGATGTATGAACCGTGCAGCGCCAGGGCATAGTTGAAGATATATCGCAAAGGCCAGTCATCCTTGACCCAGCGCCGCATCTCCCAGCAGGTCTCCCAGGCGACCGGCGCCGTTTTCCAAAGCTCGCCGACGCCCGCCTCCTGGATGAGCTGCGGGTACGCGTTACGCATGTGGCACCAGTTCTTCGAGAAGCCTCCCATATCGCCAAGGCAATCGGCCCGCCATCCA
>DATEBC010000539.1:0-2380 GCA_035288065.1 Sedimentisphaerales bacterium
CCCGATCTCCACCGGGGTCCACTCCATCGGACGATAGCAGTCGCCCCATCCGCAGAAAAAATCAACATTGAACGGCGACTCCTCCGCCCCGAGAGCCGCCCCGCAGACCGGGACAAGAATCGCAACGAAAATTACCCACACACGTGACATATCAGCTCCCGCCAAAACAAGGGTTATGCATCAAATTCGTACCTTCTGATTGTATATGAGCCACTCCAAACAGGCAAGGAGCAAGACGAACCCAACAAAAAACGGCCACAACGGCAGATTCGCCCGGCTGACTGCGGCGGCCTGCGCCTGCACCTGCACGCCTGAGGCAACGATTTGACGCACCGGCTCGATATTGCTCTCGGCGTCGTTGAGCATGTTCACGGCAAAAAGCCTCGCCCCGCCTGCGGCCCCGCCGGCGGCGGGCTCGGCCCGGATGCCGTAAACTCCTACATGATCGGTTCCAGGAAAACGAACAGACCCGCTGGAATTAGCGTTGATCTGTCTGCCCGAAAAGCCCGGCCCATCAACAAAAGCATTCTGACCGGAGTCAAGCCCATCGACCACAATCGGATCGCCGACGAGCAAGTTCGCATCCTCGTTTTGACCGACCTGCATACCAAGGAAACTCACCGCATTGTAGCAGAACAAAACGAAGCTCGGCTCAAACGGCCACGTGCTGTCTAAAACGTCGAACGGCGCGAGCAGAAAGACACTGCCGTTGCGCCGAACAAGCGCCAAGGCCGGCGATTCATTGAACTCCGCCAGCAGCTCGGCATCCCGAGGCAAATCCAGCTTGTAGCATTTCTGGGCGAAGAGATTCGTCAAATTGACGTATTTCAGCACCGCGTGCTTCGGCCTCCAATCGACGATAGCCTGGCTCTCCAGTTCCTGCAAGACTGATACATCGATGCCATTCGGCGGGCGACCAAAGACCAGGTATTGGCGCCTCGGCGTCCTAACGGGAAGATGATTATCCAGCACTATCACATCATAACGCTGCTCGAAAGTGAACTGCGAGACATCCCCGCCGGGGACCCCCGGGGCATTCGCATCGAATTGGCTCGGCGTCATAATATCCAGCTTGTAGAGCGGACACGCCTTAAGCGCCAATTCAAGGACCTTATTGCCGGCGGTCACAAGCAATACGGTAAGCCTCTTTGGAGGCGCCAGAACCGCCCACGCCGCATCGTCGCTCGCCAATGAATCGCCCTGCAACTGCCTAACCGTCAGCACGCCGGCCTCGGCATAAGACAGCGAGAAATTCACCGCCACTCTGCCTGGCCTCTGGGAGTCTGGCTCGAGGGGCCCCGCCCCGCCGGAATCGGCCTTGCCTTTGCCCGCCGGAATCGTCACGGATTTGACCGCACGAACATCGTCGTTAACGCTCAACTGCACGTCCGTCGTCACCGGCTCGGCATCGTAATTCGCAACGGTCGCAAAGACTTCCACCTCGTCGGGGTTTTCGTATGACCTCCTCGCGCGCATCGCCGTGACGCCGACGTTCCTGCGCGACTCGCCGATGCAGTGAAACGTCAGTTCGTCGGTGTTCACTATAATCTGGTCCAAGTCCGCAATTCGCCCGTCGCTGAAGAGCATCAATTTCGCCGGCTCCTGCGCGCCCTGGTTGGCCGGCTCATCGCCGGGCGGCTGCGTAAAGGCCTGCGCCACCATAATCGCCTCGCCCAGGAATGAATCGCCGTCGCCGGCCTGGATACTATCGATAGCGGCGATCAACTGCCGCTTGTCCGCAGTGAAGTTGCACATTAACTTGGAATGTTTGTCGAAAGCAATAACCATTGTCTGGTCGCGCGCCCCGCGAAAAGAAAGAAATCCCTGATCACGGAGCGACTCGACGTAAATCCTCGCCTGTCTCTTGGACTCTTCGAGCCGGCTGGGCTCGACATCCGTGGCGCTCATACTCGCCGAGCGGTCGATTAACAACACATGGCGTCGCGCCTGCCCCGACGTCAGCGACAGGATGGGCCCCGCAAGGCCCAACAGCAACGCCAGCAGCATCAGCAACTGCAGAAACAGCAGAATATTATTTCTGAGCCTTTGAAACGGCGCATTAACCTGCAAATCCTGAACGGCGCGCTTCCAAAGAAGCGTGCTCGATACAATAAGCTCACGGCGCTTAAGCTTCAGGAAATAGAGCAGCAGCAGCAGCGGCACGGCAACCGCAGCGGCCACAAGAGCTGTCCAAGGCGTTAGAAACTGCATTTACTCTTACTCCAATAAAGTGAGCTAAGGATTCAGGCTATCAGATTATCAGGATACCAGGTAGTGGACATCAGGTTGTCAAGATACCAGGTTAATTCGCCAGAGGCGTATCGGTTTTCCCTGATGTCCCGATCTCCTGGTATCCTGCACCCTGATTTCCTGATCTACT